>CAKKSJ010000344.1 GCA_919902965.1 Burkholderiales bacterium | reverse complement strand
GCGCGTATCCTCACGGTCGCGGGCGCGCATAGCTGCGGGCGCAGGCAGCAGCGTCGCCGACGAAGTTCAAACCACCGGGCGCGTCCAGGTCTCCGACCACGCCAGGCAACAGCTCGAGCTCGGTTTGCCGAAACGATCCTGCAGAAATACCTTCGCCGTGGCCGCTTCGCTGTTTACCGAAAGTTGCGCGCTGCGCGCCGGGAGAAAGGTGCTGTAGACGCCGATCGGACGGTCCATCGCGCCCGGCGGCATGGTGAGCACGAACTGCGCCAGCAGATCCCAGTAACTCAGAATGATCTCGTCCTCGTCGGAAACGACGCGCTCTTCGACCGTGCTGAGCGAATTGCCGGTGCGCTGGAATTCAGCGTCGATCAGCGGCAGGGACTCGGAGGCAAAGTCCTTGTAGAGCAGGACTTCGATGCTGCGCTGAAGGAAGCGCGCAAGCGCCGCGTTGTCGGTGTACACGCGCGGCCCCTTGCCGGTGAGCGTGCTCTCTATGAACAGCGCATGCCCCTGTCCGGCGGGCGACCATAATACGCGCCAATGACTGACGCGGTCTGCGATGGTCTTGCCACCGTCGTCGGACAAGCGGATAAATGAATTCTCCCCGGTCATCACGACAGCGTGCGGGTCAACCATTTGCGGGGTGGTCACGGGTCTACTCCTGATTTGAGGATGATTTCAATGCCTTCGCCACGGTCGCGAGCAGTTCGTCCGCGCGCACCGGTTTGGTGAGTACGGCTGCCGCGCCGAGTTGCATCGCTTTGATGTAAGTTGCATCGTCGCGCATCGACGTCACGCAGACTACAGGGGTTTGCCCCACATTCGGATCCAGGCGCAGCGCCTGCAGCAGTTCCAGTCCGCCCAGGAAAGGCAGCAGGATGTCCAGCACCAGCAAATCGGGTTTGGAAGAGAGCAGCATCCTGCCGCCTACCGCCGCGTCTTCCGCAATGAGAACCTTGTACCCGGCCGAGGCAAGATGCATACCGAGCAGGTCGCGAAACGCAAAATCGTCCTCGATGACGAGCACGCTCGCCGCCGCAGGCCGGACCGGCCGTTGTGCGGCAACAGCGGGGATTCCTGCGGTGTCAGCCGTCATGTCTGCTCCGTGCCCTGCAATCGTCTTACGCGGTCATTGTACCCGCGGGAGCTCGCGCGGGTACATGGGTACACGCGCATCAGGAACAAGGCGTTTGCTCAAGGTGTTTTCCAGCCCCCGCCCAGCACTTTGTACAAGCTGACTTTATTCTGCACCTGCTGGGCCTGCACCTGCACCAGCGCCTGTTGCGCGGCGAACAGCGCGCGCTGCGCGTCCAGTACGTCGAGGTAACTGGCCGCGCCGTTGCGATAACGCAGATCCGCCAGCTTGTAGCGCTGGGCTTCGGCATGCGCCTGCGCTTCCTGCGCGCGCAGCTGTTCGCCCAGCGTGGCACGCCCGGCGAGTGCATCGGCGACTTCGCGAAACGCCGCCTGGATCGCCTTTTCGTATTGCGCCAGTGCGATATCGCGGTTGACATTGGCCACATCGAGCGTGGCCTGATTGCGCCCTGAATCGAAGATCGGCAGTAGCAGTTGCGGCATAAACGACCAGGCAGCGGAACCGCTCCTGAACAGACCCGACAGCTGGCTGCTGGCGGTTCCCGCGCTGCCGGTCAAGCTGATCTTCGGAAAGAACGCGGCGCGGGCCGCGCCGATATTGGCGTTGGCCGCAATCAACTGCTGCTCGGCCTGACGCACATCGGGCCGGCGCGCCAGCACTTCGGAGGGCATACCGGCAGGCAGTTCCCCGATCAGCATTTGATCGCCGATTTCCGCGCCTTGCGGCAGATCGGCCGGCAGCGCCTGGCCGAGCAGCAGCACCAGCGCGTTTTCGTCCAGGGCGCGCTGGCGCATCAGCTGGGCGAGTGTGGCGCGGGCGCCTTCGCGCAGCGATTCGGCCTGCCGGTAGTCCAGTTCCGAAGCCGCACCGACCTCGAACTTGAGCTTGGTGAGTTTGAGTGAATCCTCGCGGGTGACCAGCGTGCGCCGCGTCAGCGCGAGCAATGCGTCGTCGGCGAGCAGATTCAGATAGGTATTGGCCACCGCGGAAACCAGCGCGATCTGCACGTTCTTTCGCGCCTCTTCCGTGGCCAGATACTGCGCCAGAGCAGCCGCGCTCAGGCTGCGCACCCGGCCGAAGAAGTCAAGCTCATAGGCGGTGACTGCCAGGCCGGCGCTGTAGACGCTGGCGATGCTGCCGCTGCCGCTGGGCTGGCGAGAACCGCTGGCACCGATACCGACCGTGGGCAATTCATCTGCGCGCCGCAACTGCAACTGCGCGCGCGCCTGTTCGATGTTGAGCATGGCCACGCGCAGGTCGCGGTTGTTGTGCAGCGCCGCACCGATCAATCGCTGCAGGCGCGCGTCGCTGAAAAAATCCTGCCATTCGATATCGCTCGCCGCAGCGCTCGAATCCTGCGCCGCCGGCACGCCCGGGTAGGCCGCCGCAACCGGCGCCGCCGGGCGCTGGTACGCCGGAATCATACTTGCGCAGCCACCGAGGAAAAGCTGGAGCGCAATGGCTATTGCGGCGCTGCGCAAACGCAGGCAGGCCATCATTGCCTTCCTCCGTCGCCCGCGGCATCTGCCGGTCCGACTGCATCTGCCGGCCCGGCGGCCGGTGCAGCATCGATTTCATGCGCATACTTGCGGCGCTGGCGCTCGCTGCCCTTGAAAAAGCGGCGCACGACGACAAAGAACAGCGGCACGAAGAACACCGCGAGCGACACCGCAGTGAGCATGCCGCCGATGACGCCTGTGCCGAGGACGCGCTGGCTGGAGGAGCCCGCGCCGCTGCTGATCGCCATGGGCAGCACCCCGAAAATGAACGCGAGCGAGGTCATCAGGATCGGCCGGAAGCGCAAGTGGGCGGCGGCCAGCGCCGCTTCCACCGCGGTCTTGCCCTGCGCCTGCAGATCCTTGGCGAACTCGATAATCAGGATCGCGTTCTTCGCGGACAGGCCGATGATGGTGATCAGCGCCACCTGGAAGTACACGTCGTTGGAGTAGCCGCGCAGGCTCACACCCAGCAGCACGCCCAGCACGCCCAGCGGCACCACCAGCAGCACGGACAGCGGGATCGACCAGCTCTCGTAGAGCGCGGCCAGGCACAGGAACACGGCAAGAATCGCGAAACCGTAGAGTATGAATGCCTGCGCGCCGGCGAGCTTTTCTTCGCGCGACTGGCCGGTCCATTCGTAGCCGAAGCCGGGCGGCAGCCTGGCCGCGAGTTGCTCCATTTCGCTGAGCGCGGCGCCAGTGCTGTAACCGCGCGCGGCGTCGCCGCTGATGCGCATCGCCGGATAGCCGTTATAACGTATGGTCTGCATGGCGCCGGTCACCCAGGAAGTCGTCGCGAACGCCGACAGCGGCACCACCTTGCCCTGGTTGTTGGTCGCACTCAGGCGCAGCAGGTCCTCGGGCTGCATGCGCGCCGGCGCATCGGCCTGCACCAGTACGCGTTGCACGCGCCCTTGATTGGGGAAGTCGTTGACGTAAGCCGAACCGAGCGCCGTGGAGATGGTCGCATTGATGGCGTCGAAACTCACGCCCAGCGCGCTGGCGCGGTCGCGGTCTATGTTCAGTTCCAGCTGCGGCGCATCTTCCAGCCCGTCCGGCCGCACCTGAGTCAGCACTTTGCTCTGCGCTGCCATGCCCAGCATCTGGTTGCGCGCGGCGACCAGCGCCTCGTGCCCATTGCCGCCGCGATCCTGCAGGCGGAAGCTGAAGCCGGACGCGGTGCCCAGTTCGGGGATAGGCGGCGGACTGAGCGGAAATATGAACGCGTCGCGTATGCCCATCAGCGCCCCGAAGGCGCGGCCGGCGATGGCGTCGGCCGTATGGGCCGGGCCATTGCGTTCCGACCAGTCTTTCAGCGTGACAAACGCCAGCGCCGCGTTCTGCCCCTGACCGGAAAAACTGAAGCCGAGGACGCTGACCATGCGCTTCACTTCGGGCTGCTTGAGGATGTAGCCTTCGACCTGCTTCATTACCGCGAGCGTGCGCTCCTGCGTCGCGCCCGGCGGCAGCTGGACGTTGACCACGATGTAGCCCTGGTCTTCGCCCGGCAGGAACGAGGTGGGCAATCTCAGGTAGAGAAATCCGACGCCCGCGATAATCGCCAGATAGATGATCAGCAAGCGCCCGGCGCGTTTGAGCAGGCGCGCCACCCAGCCTTCGTAGCCCTTGGCGGTGCGCGTGAAGCCGCGGTTGAACCAGCCGAAGAAGCCGCGCTTGGCGTGATGGTGGCCGGCCTCCACCGGTTTGAGCAGTGTGGCGCACAGGGCGGGCGTGAGCGACAGCGCCATGAAGGCGGAGAAACTGATGGACGCTACCATCACGACTGAGAATTGCCGGTAGATGTTGCCGATCGAGCCGGAGAAGAAAGCGAGCGGCACGAACACCGAAATCAGCGCCACCGTTATGCCGATGATGGCGCCCGAGATTTGCCCCATCGCCTTGCGCGTCGCCTGCAGCGGCGGCAGGCCCTCCTCGCTCATGATGCGCTCTACGTTCTCGACCACGACGATGGCGTCGTCCACCACGATGCCGATCACCAGCACCATGCCGAACATGGTCAGCACGTTGATCGAGAATCCCAGCGCCAGCAGCACGGCGAAGGTGCCGAGCAGGGCGACCGGCACCACGATGGTCGGGATGATGGTGTAGCGGAAGCTCTGCAGGAACAGGAACATCACCAGGAACACCAGTCCCACGGCCTCGAACAGGGTCACGGCCACTCCGGTAATGGAGATCTTGACGAAGCGCGAGCTGTCGTAGGGAATTTCGAACTTCACGCCCTGCGGGAACAGCTTGGCCAATTCGTCCATGCGCTTGTAGATGGCGGCCGCAGTGGCCAGTGCGTTGCCGGTGGGCGTGAGCTGCACGCCTATGGCGGTGGACGGCTTGCCGTTCAGGCGCGCCGAGGTGGCATAACTCTGGGCGCCCAGTTCGATGCGCGCAACGTCGCGCAGCCGCACGCTGGAACCGTCGGTGTTGGCGCGCAGCACCGCGTTGCCGAACTCTTCGGCTGTAGTCAGCTGGCCCTTCACCACCACCGTGGCGGATATGCCCTGGCCGGCGACGTTGGGCAGTTCGCCGATTGTGCCCGAGGAGACCTGCGCGTTCTGCGTGCGGATCGCCGCTACCACGTCGGCCGAAGACAGGTTGTAGCCCTGCAGCCTGGCCGGGTCTATCCACACCCGCATCGCGCGCTCGGTGCCGAACAGCTGCGCCTGCCCGACGCCGGCAATGCGCTGGATTTCCGGCAGCACGTTGCGCGAGGCGTAGTCGCCCAGCGCGACCGGGTCGTAGCGCGGATTGTCGGACGAGAGGACGGCGACCAGCAGAAAGTTCGAGCGCGATTTTTCCACGCGCACGCCTTGCTGCGCGACCACCGAGGGCAGTCGCGGTGTTGCGCGGGCCAGGCGGTTTTGCACGTCCACCTGCGCCAAGTCGGGGCTGGTGCCGGGTTCGAAGTAAAGCGTGATGCTGCCCGCGCCGTTGGCCTGGCTCACCGATTCCATGTACATCAGTCCGGGCGAGCCGTTCATCTCGCGCTCGATCACGCTGATCACGCTGTCTTCCAGCGTTTGCGCCGAGGCACCCGGGTACACGGCGGTGACCACGATGGAGGGCGGCGCCACCGACGGGTATTGCGAGACCGGCAGCTGGGTGATGGCCACGCTGCCCATCACCAGGATGAACAGCGCGATGACCCAGGCAAAAACCGGGCGGTCGATGAAGAATTGGGCCATGAACGCGCCCCCTTATTTGCCGGCGGCGGCGGGTGACATCACTTTGGCTGCTTCTGCCGCCTTGGGCTTCGCTCCCGGCGCGCTGCCGCCCTTGCCCGCGCCCGCCGTCGCGCTCTGCCACGGCACCGCTTTCACCGGCGCGCCGCCGCGCAGTTTCTGGAAACCGTCGACCATCACCTGCTCGCCGTTTTGCAGGCCCTCGAGCACGATCCACTGCCCGTCTTGCGCCGCGCCGAGCTTGACCTGACGCGGCGTGACCTTGCCCTCTGCGCTGACCACCATCACGCTGTCGCCGGTGGCGGAGCGCGTCACCGCCTGCTGCGGCAGTTGCATCACATCCTGCGCCTGCGCCTGCTCCAGGCGCACGCGCACGTACATGCCCGGCAGTAGCACGCCGTCGGGATTGGGCAGTTCGGCGCGCAGCATGACTTGACCGGAAGTGGGTTCCACGCTCAGGTCAGCAAACAGCAGTTTGCCGGCCTCAGCGTACTCGCTGCCGTCCTCCAGGACCACGCGCACTGCGGCAGATTTCACCGCGGAGGCGCGCTTGAGCCTGCCGCTGGCGAGCGCTTTGCGCAGGTTCAGCAGTTCGCCCGAGGATTGGGTGAAATTCACATACATCGGATCGATCTGCTGCACCAAGGCGAGCTGTGTCGCCTCCCCCTGCCCCATCAGCGCGCCTTCGGTCACCAGCGTGCGGCCGATGCGTCCGGAAATTGGCGAGCTCACGCTGGCATAGCCGAGATTGATCTGCGCCGTCTGCACCGCGGCCCTTGCCGCGGCCACATCGGCTTCGGCCAGTTTGTGTGCCGCCACCGCGCTGACATATTCCTGCTTGCTGATGGCGTTGGCCTTGACCAGGGGCTGATAGCGCTCGGCCAGGGCGGCGGCCTGCGTCAGGTTGGCCTGCGCGCGCGCCAGCGAGGCTGCGGCGCTCGCGGCCGCGGCGCGATAGGGCGCGCTGTCGATTTCAAACAACAGCTGGCCGGCTTTGACATCGCTGCCTTCGCGGAACAGTCGTTTTTCCAGTATTCCCGCCACGCGGGCGCGCACCTGCGCCACGCGCGAGGCTTCGAGCCGGCCGGGCAATTCAGTGATCAGTCCAAAGGTGCGGGGCGCGACGCTGACCACGCCCACTTCAGCCGCAGGCATTGCGCGAGGCGGCGCAGCCGCCTGCTCGTTCGCGCCGCATGCCGCCAATGCCATCGCCGCGGACACGGCCACAATGACGAGCCTGAATGCACGGACTGATATGGGCTTGGAGACGCGATAGTTCATTGCAGCCATGGATAGTCTTCCGCGAGTAACGCCCCGCCTGGACAGGACGCATGAATTGGCAAGGCTGGAACGGCTTTCAGTCAGGGAGCGCCTTGATCGGGCTGCTCCCATTTTAACAGCAGCACTGATCGATTCAACCGGTGATGCCAATCTGCCAGGGCACGAACTCGTGATCGCCCAGGCCGAAAAGTTCGCTCTTGGTTTTGTCGCCCGATGCGGTGCGCAGGATCAGCTGGAAGATCTGTTCGGCCATCTCGTCCATGCTCGCCGTGCCGTCCAGAATCTGCCCGCAATTGATGTCCATGTCCTCTTCGAGTTTACGGAACATCGGCGTGTTGGTGGCGAGTTTGATCGAAGGCGTGGGCTTGCAGCCGAAGGCCGAACCGCGGCCGGTGGTGAAGCACACGATGTTGGCGCCGCCTGCGATCTGGCCGGTGGCCGATACCGGATCGTAACCGGGGGTGTCCATGAATACGAAACCCTTCTGCTTCACCAACTCGGCGTACTTGTACACTTCCATCAACGGTCCGGTGCCGCCTTTCATCGCAGAGCCCAGCGATTTTTCCAGGATGTTGGCCAGGCCGCCGGCCTGGTTGCCGGGGCTGACCACGCCATTGATCTGCACGTCCCTGCCCAGCGCATACACGTCCTTCCACCAGCGGATGCGCGCGATCAGCTTCTCGCCCACTTCGCGCGAAACGGCACGCCGCGTGAGCGTGTGCTCGACGCCGTAGATTTCCGGCGTCTCCGACAGCACCGCAGTGCCGCCATGGCGCACCAGGATGTCCATCGCGGCGCCCAAGGCGGGATTGGCAGTGATCGAGGAAAAGCTGTCCGAGCCGCCGCATTGCAGGCCGACGGTAATATGGCTCGCAGGAACCGGAACACGCTGCACCTGGTTCGCCTCAGGCAGCAGCGCCTGGATCGCGGCGACGCCGGCCTCTATGGTTTTGCGCGTCCCGCCGGTGTCCTGCATGATGAAGCTGTGCAGCCTGGTTCCGTTGCTGAGTTTCTCGCTCTCGAACAGGGTATTGATCTGGTTGCGCTCGCAGCCCAGTCCCACCACCAGCACGGCAGCCATGTTCGGATGACGGATGTAGCCCGCGAGCGTGCGCCGCAGCAGGTCCATGGGCTCGCCGGACAATTCCATGCCGCAGCCGCTGGAATGCGTGAACGCGGCCACGCCATCGATATTGGGAAATTCTGCCAGCGTCTCCGGCGTGAACCAGCCGGCGATGCGGTGCGACACCGTGGCCGAGCAATTCACGGTCGAGACGATGCCGATGTAATTGCGCGTCGCCACGCGGCCGTCCTCGCGCACGATGCCCATGAAGCTGGCGCGCCCGGCCTCGGGCAGCATGTCCACCGGTTTGTAGTCTCGCGCATAGGCATAGTCGCGGTCGAACTCGCGGAACTCCATATTCAGCCGGTGCAGCAGGGTGCCGGGCACGATATCCGCAGACGCGAAACCGATGACCGTGTTGTACTTGAGCACCGCTTCGCCTTTGGCCAGCGCGCGCGCCGCGAGCTTGTGCCCGGCCGGGATGCGGTTGAGGCAGCTCAGGTTTTCTTCGGGGACGACAGTTCCCTGCGCCAGGTCGGTGCGCGCGACCAGCACGTTATCATTTGGATGCAGCCGGATCGCCGCTGCGGCGGGCTGTTTCATATCGGGGGCGTTCATACAAACTCCTTGCTGTTGCAATTCCTCATGGCGACGCTTACCGGTTCGAGGCCATCGGCGTCAGAGCGGACCGCGTGCCTTGTCTGTTGAGCATTTTCTTGGCTGGTACCCGATGCTAACAAACTCCGGGCGATCCGACTGCCGGGATAAAGGGTACGCGGCCAGGGACCGGGAAAAAGCTGTGATTCACCCGGTTCCCGGCTCCCAGCAGTCTCCGGAATAAGGTAGCCAGGGGCAAATCCGTAACTTACCCCCCGATTCCGGGAAAAAGTATTTTCCGGGTTTCACTAGCCTGCAGTAGTAAGTGGAGGCACGATGCTTTAGACTGCTTCCCATCGACTTGGACTGTTTCATTGGCCAGGTTGATATTCGACTACATTTCTATCAGGAGATTTTCGTGGCTACTGGAACAGTGAAGTGGTTCAACGCAGGCAAGGGTTTCGGTTTTATTCAGGCGGACGACGGCTCGAAAGACGTGTTTGTGCATATCTCGGCGGTGGAAAAGGCCGGCCTGCCGACATTGAACGAGGGTCAAAAAATCCAATACGAATTGGTCAAAGGCCAGGACGGCAAAACATCCGCCGGAGATTTGAAGTCCGTCTAGCATCTGCGTCGCCAATCAAGCCGGTCAGCCGATCTGCGCGCTTGGTGATGTAATTCCTGTCCGCTGGCATCCTCACCCGAACCGGTAGTATGCAAACGACGCGCCCTGGTGCGCGTCCGTTCGCTGGTCGCGCGCGTCATGCAGGCGACGCGGCCGGTTCCCGTTCCGGCTGATAACCGAGTTCCGCCGACAAAGCCACCGCGGCGTCGCGCACGTATTTCGATTTGTCCTGCAGCGCCTGCAGCGAAAGCCGCCACATCGGACCGGACATGCCGATGGCGCCGGCGACCCGGCCGGTAAAGTCGCGCACGGGAACCGCAACGCAGCGCGCTTCGGCATCGAATTCCCCGTCGTCGAATGCCAGATCCTTGCGCCTCACTTCCTCTATCTCGCGCCGCAAAGGCTCGCGCTCGACGATGGTCTTGGCGGTGAATGCCTGCAGTTCGCAGGTTTCCATATATCGCTCGAACTGGGGCGGCGATAGGGCCGCAAGGAGCACTTTGCCCAGCGCCGTGGCGTGCGCGGGACGAATCGCGCCGGTGCGGTCGACCATCTGGAATATTCCCGTGCCCGCGGTCTTGGCGACCACCACGATCTGTTCTCCGGAACGGATCGCGAAATGGCTGTATTCGCCGGTCGCGCCGGTCAGTTTTTCGAGCACGGGCGTTGCGACGCTGACGAGTTCGATCTCGTCCATGGCGCCCGCCGCGAGCGTAAACATGCGCCGGCCTATGCGGTACTTCCTGGAGTCCGCGAGCTGGTTCACGTAGCCGAGCTGCACCATGGTCTTGACCAGGTGAAAGGTGGTGCTATTATGCAGTCCTACGCGTTTGCTCAGCTCCGCCAGGCTGATGCCGTCGCGATTGCGCGCGATCTCCTCGGCGATGGCGAAGGCACGCGCGATCGACTGAACGCCGCCGTGTTCTTTTTCGACCGCGGGTTTATCCTGCCGCGGCGTGGCCGCTTTCGTGCCTGTGGCTTTCTTCATGTCGGTCGCTCGCGTGGTTAGGTCACAGATTGAACAACACCAGCCGCCCTTCGGTCATGTCGCGCATGGCAGCACACGGATTGCCCGGCGAACGTGCCGGCAAGCTCCGCAATGGCGAGCTGATGCGCCGCTCCACAAATTATAGCTCAGAATTTCCCTAACACCGTCAATATGAGTTGACGTTTGTTATTGTGAAAGTTTAGACTATCTCTCTCGCCGCATCCAAGCGCGATTCGGCCCGGCGAGTCGATTGTCGCTCTATCGCCAGGCACGGAAACCATCGAAATGCCGCCTCACGCTGCAGCCTTCGCGGTCAACACCTACGCCTATGTGCTTAGCCACAGCGCGAAGGACTGCCTGGCCCACCTGGCAGCCCAAGGCCACGCAGACTTCGAGCTGGTCTTGTTTCCAGGCCATTTATGGCCGTCGGAAACGGAAGCGAGCGCGCGACGCAGTCTGCGCAGTCATCTTGCATCCAGGCAGCTGCGCCTGATCACGCTCAACATGCCGAACATCGACATCAACGTCGCCGCCGCATCGAAGGAGATGCGCGATTACTCGCTGTCGCAACTCAGCGATGCAGTCGTGCTGGCGGGCGATCTGGGGGTGCCCGGCCTTATCGTCGGACCGGGAAAGCCGAATCCGCTTTTTCCTCTGCCCAAAGCCAGAATGATGGGGTATTTTTATGCCGCCCTGGACCGGCTGGCGCCGCTCGCCGAGCGCTGCGGCACCCAAATCTGGATCGAGAACCTGCCGTTCGCTTTCCTTCCAGACGCAGATAAGCTGGCCGCGGCGCTCGACCAGTACGCCAACCCATCCGTAGGCATTGTCTATGACGTCGCCAACGCCGTGTTTCATCGCGAGGACCCCTCGTACGGACTCGAACGGGTGCGCGATCGCCTGCGACTGGTGCATCTGTCCGACACCGGGCACGAAGTCTATCGTCACGATACGGTCGGCAGCGGCATCGTGCCCTTTGCGGCATTGCCTCCAGTGCTGGCTAAAATAGGCTATGCGGAGCTGCCGATGCTCGAGATCATCACCGGCACGCCGGATATAGACATACAAACCAGCGCAGAGAAGCTCATCGCCATGGGTTGGCCCGCCCAGGGGCGCGGCCGGTGAGCAACTTAGAGGCCATTTCAGAATTATCGAAATGGCCTCTGACTTAGGGGAGTATGAGGGGATGCGCCGCGAAGCAAGTCCCCGCAGGGGATATCCCCTCATTTTGTAATGAGTTCTTATGACGGACCAGGACTACGACATACTCGTGATCGGCGGCGGTAACGCCGCGCTGTGCGCCGCGCTGACGGCGCGCGAACGCGGCGCCAGCGTGCTGCTGCTCGAATCCGCGCCGCGCGAATGGCGCGGCGGCAACTCGCAGCACACGCGCAATCTGCGCTGCATGCATGACGCCCCGCAGGACGTGCTCACCGAGTCCTATCCCGAGGAAGAATACTGGCAGGACTTGAAGAAAGTCACTGGCGGCGTTAGCGACGAAACACTGGCGCGGCTGGCGATTCGCGATTCCTCGCATTGCCGCGAATGGATGCGCCGGCACGGCGTGCGTTTCCAGCCCTCGCTCTCAGGCACGCTGCAGCTATCACGCACCAACGCATTTTTCCTCGGCGGCGGCAAGGCGCTGCTCAACGCCTACTACCGCAGCGCCGAACAATTGGGCGTGCACATACGCTATCAGGCGCCGGTGGACCGGCTGGAACTTCGCAACGGCCGTTTCATCGCCGCCTGCATCGGCGCCGAGCGCATCGAAGCCGGCGCCTGCGTGGTCGCCAGCGGCGGCTTCGAATCGAACCGCGAATGGATGCGCGAGACCTGGGGCCAGATCGAGGGCGAATGGGTCGCCGACAATTTCCTGATTCGCGGCACGCGCTTCAATATGGGCGTGTTGCTGAAATTCCTGATCGAGGCCGGCGCCGACGCCATCGGCGACCCGACACAGTCCCATTGCGTGGCCATCGACGCACGCGCCCCCTTGTATGACGGCGGCATTTGCACCCGCGTGGACAGTGTGTCGCTGGGCATCGTCGTCAACAAACACGCCCAGCGCTTCTACGACGAAGGCGAGGATTTCTGGCCCAAGCGCTATGCGATCTGGGGCCGGCTGGTCACCTACCAGCCCGGTCAGATCGCCTACTCGGTGATCGACGCCAAGGCTATCGGACGTTTCATGCCGCCGGTGTTCCCTCCCCTCGCAGCGCAATCGCTGCCGGAACTCGCGCGCCAATTGGGACTCGACGCAGCGGCCCTGGTGCGCAGCGTCGACGAATTCAACGCCGCCTGCCGCGTCGGCTGCTTCGATCACGCGACGCTCGACGACTGCCGCACCGAGGGCCTCGCGCTGCCCAAAACGCATTGGGCGCGCGCTATAGACACCGCGCCGTTCTATGCCTATCCGCTCAGGCCCGGTATCACCTTCACCTACCTCGGGGTGAAGGTGAACCAACAGGCCGCCGTACACTTCGGCGGCAAACCCAGCCCCAACCTGTTCGCCGCCGGCGAAATCATGGCCGGCAATGTACTCGGCAAGGGCTACACCGCCGGTGTCGGCATGACCATAGGCACCGCCTTCGGACGCATCGCAGGCACCCAGGCGGCGGCAGCGGTGGCCGCGCGAGGAGCTGCGCATGCCCTCCCTTGAAGCGCTGACCAGGGAAGCGACCGCGGGGGCTGCCGAAGCCGAGGCGGCGCGCCAATTGCAGATCTGCAATGCCTGCCGCTACTGCGAAGGCTATTGCGCCGTGTTTCCGGCAATGACGCGCCGGCTCGAATTCGGCAAGTCGGAGGTCGATTACCTGGCAAACCTGTGCCACAACTGCGGCGCCTGCCTGCACGCCTGCCAATATGCGCCGCCGCATGAATTCGCGGTCAACGTGCCGCAGGCCATGGCCAAACTGCGTCTGCAGACCTACTCGGACTACGCCTGGCCGCCGGCGCTGGCACGTTTGTACAAACACAACGGCCTGACCCTAGTGCTCGCACTGGCTGCAGGCATGGCGCTGTTTCTGCTTCTCGCAATCGCGCTCAAGGGAAATCTATGGCATGCGCCTCTGGCCGGAGATTTCTATCGCGTGTTTCCGCACAATCTGATGGTGGCCATGTTCACGCCTATCTTTCTGTACGCGCTGCTGGCGCTGGCGTTGAGTGTGCGCAGATTCTGGAACGGGGTATCACCGGATGAGCGGGCGCGGGATGCCCCGGGCGCCGCGGTGAGCGAAACGGCGCGCGACCTGCTGCGCCTGAAATACCTGGACGGCGGTCATGGCCTGGGTTGCAACGAGGCCGATGACCGTTTCACGCTATGGCGGCGGCGTTTTCATCACTTCACCTTCTACGGTTTCCTGCTCTGCTTTGCGGCGACCTCGGTGGCCACGCTGTATCACTATCTGTTCTCCTGGTCCGCGCCCTACGCGCTCGCCAGCCTGCCGGTGCTGCTGGGCACAGCCGGCGGCATCGGCATGCTGATCGGGCCGGCCGGGCTGTTGTGGCTGAATCTGATCCGCCATCCGCTGCATGGCGATGCAGCGCAAAAGCCCATGGACCTGGGCTTTATCGCGCTGCTGTTTCTGGTCAGTCTCAGCGGCATGGCCCTGCTCGCCTGGCGCGACACCGGCGCCATGGCGCTGTTGCTGGCCTTGCACCTCGCCGTGGTGATGGCCTTGTTTCTGACCCTGCCCTACAGCAAGTTCATGCATGCTGTCTACCGTGCGGCAGCGCTGCTCAAATGGGCAATCGAAAAGCGCCAGCCCAGCCGCCTGCAGCTTGGGCCCGAGTGAATTCCGCGATCGATCCCGGTCGAAGGAAACGGCATGAGCCACGACCACGCCAAACACACTTATGATGTCATAGTCATCGGCGGCGGCGGCGCGGGGCTGGCCGCGGCCATCGAAGCGCGCAAGCTCGGCCGCGCAGTCCTGCTGCTGGAGAAGAATCCGGCGCCGGGTGGATCCACCGCCTGGTCCATCGGCTCCATCACTTCCAGCGCGACGCCGCACCAGATCAGGCGCGGCATCGAAGACTGTCCCGCGGACCACTATGCCGACATGCCTGCCTTCGCCGGCGATCTCGCACCGCGCGATAACGACGCGCTGCGACGCATCCTCTGCGATGAAGTGCCGGACGCGTTTCGCTGGCTGATGGAATGCGGCGTGCGCTTCTACGGCCCGGTGGCCGAACCGCCGCATCGGAAGCCGCGCATGCACACCGTGCTGCCGAATTCCGGTTCGTACATCTATCATCTGCAGCGCCATGCGCGGCGACTGGGTGTGAGCATCATGCTGAATACGCGCGCGCGCGAACTCATCAGCGAGAGCGGCCGCGTCTGCGGCGTGCGCTGCGGGGAGAGTGGCGAGCAGCGTGAATTCCGCGCCCGCGGCGCGGTGGTCCTCGCGGCCGGCGATTTCACCAACAGCCCCGAACTCAAGCGCCGCTTCATGGGGCCGCAGGAAGCCAGGATAGAAGGCGTGAACCTTACCGCGACAGGCGATGGTCAGTTGATGGCCGAAAGACTCGGCGCCTGCATTCTGAACGGCGACCTCGCGCTGGGTCCCGAGATCCGCTTCGTCGCACCCGCGCGCGACACCCTGGTGCGCCTGTTGCCGCCGTGGCCGGCGCTCGCGGTGTTCATGCAATGGGCGCTGGAGCACCTGCCGCAGGCGATCCTGCGGCCGTTTCTGATGAGCTTCCTCACCACGGCGCTCGCGCCCTCGCCCGCGATCTTCGACCAGGGCGCCATCCTGATCAACAAGCGGGGCCGGCGCTTTTGCGACGAGCGCGACCGGCCCGCCTACGCCTTGCCGGATCAGCCGGACCAGGTCGCCTATATACTCATCGATGCGCGCATCGCCAGCCTGTACTCTGCCTGGCCGAACTTCGTTTCCACCGCGCCGGGCGTCGCCTACGCCTATATCCCGGACTACCGCCGCAGCCGCCCGGATATCTATACTGCGGCGGCCTCGCTGGATGCGCTCGCGCACAAACTGGGCATGGATGCCGTGGCGCTGGCCGGCACGGTGCGCGCCTACAACGAGGCGCTGCAAGCGGGCAAAGACGCCGGGCAGGCGGCGCCGCTGGGCGTGGCACCGTTCACTGCGCTGGGCCCGGTGCGCGCCGTATTCGTGCACAACGAGGGCGGGCTCAAAGTGGACACCGAGCACCGCGTGCTGGATCAGGATGCCAGGGTGATTCCCGGGCTCTATGCTGCCGGGTCCACCGGCCAGGGTGGCCTGCTGCTCAAGGGTCACGGCCATCACCTGGCCTGGGCATTCGTATCCGGACGCCGCGCCGGCCGGTTCGCCGCCCGCGATGCAGTTTCGGCGACCCCGCCTTGACAGTGCCCCCCGAAGGAGCGCGCGCGGACTTGCGCTCTTCAGGGTTTTATTTGATACTGTGAGTTCACTTGCGGCATTATGGCAATCGCGTATAAGGCATTCAATCGCAATCAATCCGGCCGCATCGGCCGCACCAGAGGAGAAGCTGAAATGACCGAGTACAAGAATGATGGAGATTTCACACTCGTTTCTGAAGACCGCAGAAAGATCATCAAAGCGGGAGCGACGGTCGCAGGCGCCATGGCCCTCGGATTTCCCGCGATCGTGCGCAGCCAGTCGGACAAAATCAAAATCGGGCATCTCACGCCCTTGACCGGTTTTCTCGGCGCCCTCGGCGCATATGCCACCCTCGGCCTCAAGATGGCTGAAGAGGAGATCAACAAAGCCGGCGGCGTGATGGGACGCCAGCTCGAGGTGATGTCGGAAGACTCGGTCAACCCGGCGACCGCCGCGACCAAAGCCCAGCGCATGCTGGAGCGCGACGGCGCCACGGTGCTGATGGGCGAGATCAATTCGGCATCAGCCAAGACCATCATGCAGGTGGCGGCGCGTAACAAGCGCCTGTACATGCAGATCGGCGCAAGATCGGATATATTGCGCGGCGCAAATTGCAACAGGTACACCTTCCACGTCGACATACCGGTAACGGTAATGGTCAATGCCGCAGGCCAGGCCCTGCTGCGCGACGGCCTGGTCAAAGGCAAGCGGGTTTTCAGCCTGACGGCCGACTACATCTTCGGCCACGACCTGTCGAAGGCGGCCAAGAAATTCTTCGCGGCGAATGGCGCCACCCACCTGGGCGACGAACTGGTCGCGACCGACGTGACCGATTTCAGCCCCTACCTGCTGAAAATCCGGCAGGCGAAGCCGGATCTCGTCGCCACCAACCTCGCCGGCAACCAGGTCACCACCTTCGCCAAGCAATACGCCGAATTCGGCCTGCCCTACGCGATCGCCGGTTTCAACCTCAACACGGCGGATGCCTGGGCGGCGGGCGACGGCAACCTCTCCGGCATCTGGCCGACCATCTGGCATCACGAGATCGACACGCCCGGATCGAGGGCCTTCGTCGCCAAATTCAGAAAGCTGCACAACCAGCCCCCCGAGAACCACGCCTGGATCGAATACGTGTCGCTGAAAATGATGGCACAGGCGATGAACGAGGCCAAGTCCACCGACACGGAAAAGCTGATCGCCTATTTCGAGAAGGAAAACCAGTTCGACATCCTGAAGCTGCGCAAAGGCTATTTCCGCTCCTGGGACCACCAGCTTGTCCAGGAAGCCTATCCGTTCACGGTCAAGCCCAAAGGCCAGGCAAAGGACAAGTGGGACTTCCTGAAATTCGGTGCCGCGGTTCCCACTCCGAATCAGCCGCTGGAGATCATCAACCCGCCGAAAGCAGAGAATACCTGCGTCTTCTAGCAGGACAGCGGATGCGCGCGCCCCCACGGCGCGCGCATCCGGTGACAGCCGGTCGTTCGCCCTGAACCCTGCGTCTTTTCATCTCGGGATTGAACATGCAGCTCTTGTTTTTGCTGGAACAAGTCGTGAACGGCCTCGTGCTTGGAGGCTACTACCTGCTGATCGCACTGGGCCTGTCGCTGATATTCAGCGTCGGCGGCGTGGTGAACCTCGCGCATGGCGCGTTCTACGCGTTCGGCGCGTATATCGCGCTGGAAATCGCCAAACACTTTGGCTTCACTGCGGGAGTCATGCTTTCGCCGGTCGCCGTGGCCCTGCTCGGCATCCTGTTCGAGCGCTACCTGTTGCGCCGCTTCTATAGCGCCGACCCCATCCTCTCCCTGCTCGTGACCTTCGGCCTGGCGATGGTAGCCGAGCAGTTAATACGCGTCATCTGGGGTGCTTCACCCCTGGCTGCATCGATGCCGGCCGGTTTCAAGGGGATGCTCCTGCTGGGCGATTTCATGTTCTCTCGCTACCGCTTGATGCTGCTCGCGGTGGTGGCGTTGGTGATGATCGGCCTGTGGTTTCTGCTCAACAAGACCTCGTTCGGCCGCGTGGTGCGCGCCGGCATGCAGCGGCCTGACATGGTCGCGGCGCTGGGCATCCGGCTGCAGCCGTACATGACCGCCATCGTCATGCTCGGCGTGGGCATGGCCGGGTTGGCCGGCGCGATGTTCGCGCCGATCACCGTGGTGCATCCGGCGATGGGCGCGGAGATCCTTATCGTCGCCTTCGTCGTGGTCGTGATCGGCGGCCTCGGCAGCTTCTGGGGCGTGGTGCTTTCCGCTTTGCTGGTGGGCGTAGTGCGCGGCGTCACCATCCATTTCGCGCCGGCCGCGGGCGAAGCGTCGATGTACGCGCTGATGTTCCTGGTGCTGATGTTCCGTCCCCGCGGCCTCCTCGGCGAACGCATAGAGAAATTCGAATGACAGGCATCCTGCAGGTTTCGAAGTACCGCCCGCTGTGGATCGCGGCGGTCACCCTCATCTCGCTGCCGCCCGCCATGCACCTGCTCGGCCTGACCGTAGACACGGCCTCCGTGGTGGTGCTGGTGGCCATCGCGGCGATGGGCCTCAACCTGCTGGTGGGCTACACCGGGCTCGTGTCTTTCGGTCACAGCGCCTGGTTCGGCATTGGCGCCTACGCCGCCGCGCTCGCGCAGAAACACTGGTTCGAAGGCCAGCTCGCACTGCCGATCCTGTTCTCGCTCGCATTCGTCGCCGTGGTCTCGACCGTCGTCGGCGCGCTGGTCCTGCGCCGGCGCGGCGTGTATTTTTCGCTGCTGACGCTGGCGCTCGTAGCGCTGGTCTACACCGTCTCGTTCCGCTGGACCGAGGTAACCGGGGGTGAGGACGGGCTGGGCGGCTTGCAGCGCGGCAGCTTCGGGCCGATCAACTTCGACGATTCCCTCGTCTACTACGTCCTGGTCGCGCTGATCGGGTTCTTTGTGTTCTACGCGCTGCTGCGCGTGGTGCGCTCGCCTTTCGGCCATGTGCTGGTCGCGATTCGCGAGAACCAGCTGCGCACCTCCTTCCAGGGCTACCCGGTTGATCGCTACCGGCTCGCGGCGTTCGTCCTCTCTGCGACGGTGACCGGGCTCGCCGGCGCGCTGACCGGATTCCAGCACTACCTCGTCTCGGCCGAGGCGACTTCGATCGCCTTTTCCGGCGAACTGCTGGCGATGGTGGTGATCGGGGGCATGCGTAATTTCCTGGGGCCGGCCTTGGGCGTGCTGTTCTACATCCTGTTCCGCGAATTGTTTTCGATCTGGACCACGAACTGGCTGCTCTGGTTCGGCCTGGTCTTCGTCGGCTTCGTGGTGTATTCGCCCGATGGCCTGGTGGGCATCTGGGCCACGCTGCGGCGGCGCTGGTGGCCCGCACCCGAGAAGGCGGCCGCGATGAGCCAGCGTAACATCGTTGAAAGCCTGCCGCTGCCCGCGTTTCTGCGCCTGGGCGCGCGCGCGGGCACGGTGCTCGAGGTCCAGGCGGTGTCCAAGCACTTCGGCGGCATTCAGGCGGTTTCCAAAACGAGTCTGAATATCCAAGCCGGGGAAGTGCATGCGCTGATCGGCCCGAACGGCGCCGGCAAGACCACGCTGTTTAACCTGGCGTCGGGATTGTTTCCGCCAGACGAGGGCAGCGTGCGCCTCGAGGGCCGCGAGATCCAGAACCTGCCGATCCATAGTATCTGCATGCAAGGCCTCGCCCGCTCGTTCCAGATCACCAACCTGTTCCGCGGCCTCTCGGTCTACGAAAATCTGCGTCTTTCGTTTCAGGCCCTGCATCCGGGGCGCTACAACGCCTGGCGCGACGTCGACAGCTACGCCGAGGTGAATGCGGAAACCGCGGAACTCATACGCTTCCTCGGTCTTGAAGGGGTCGAGGCAATCGAGGCCGGAGAACTCGCTTACGGCTGGCAGCGACT
>CAKKSJ010000343.1 GCA_919902965.1 Burkholderiales bacterium | reverse complement strand
CCTCGATCAAGCGTGATTCGGGCGTTGATTTTGTAAAAAGTACTCGAAATGCCTCGTTGTGCAGGGTAAGACAGAGTCTGTTCCAAGGATTCTGTTTTCTGCAAGGAGGCATTTCGAGTGAGCAAGAGTAGACGGCAAAAAGGTCTTGAACGCAAGCGCCGCATTGCCTACCGGTTGCGGGACCGAAACTGGGCGGATCAGCCCCGCCCGATGTTTGCGGCAAGCAACATCCACTATGACCTGGCGGCGAGGGATCGCGGATTGGGCGAGGGCGGGATCGGAGCGATGCACCTGCTGGCCCGGCGGGTGGGATTGATCGAGCGGATCGACGCGGAGCTTCATCTGCTCAAGCGTCATCTGCCCTACCACGAGTCGGATCACGTGCTCAACATCGCCTACAACATCGTGTGCGGGGGGACGTGTCTGGACGACCTGGAGCTTCGCCGCAACGACGAGGTCTACCTGGATGCGCTGGGCGCGCAGCGGATTCCCGATCCCACCACGGAGGGCGACTTCTGCCGGCGGTTCGAGGCCGCGGACGTGGAGACGTTGATGGATGTGATCAACGAGACGCGCATCCCCATCTGGCAGCAGCAGCCGGTGGACTTCTTCGAGGAAGCGGTGATCGACTTCGACGGCAGCCTGGCGCCCACCGACGGCGAGTGCAAGGAAGGGATCGGGTTGTCCTACAAGGGAGAGTGGGGCTATCACCCGCTGATCGTGTCTTTGGCCAACACCCAGGAGCCTTTGTACCTGGTGAACCGTTCGGGCAATCGTCCCTCGCACGAGAACGCCTGGGCGTATGCGGATGGGGCCATCGAATTGTGCCGTCGCGGAGGGTTCAAAAGGATTCTTCTTCGCGGCGACACAGACTTCACGCAGAGCGCCTACCTCGATGGATGGGATGCGCAGGGTGTGCGATTCCTCTTCGGGATCGACGCCATGCCCAACCTGGTGGAGATTGCGGAAAACCTGCCGAAATCTGCATGGAGTCGGCTGGCTCGGAAGGAAAAGTACGAAGTCAAGACCCAGCCGCGTCAGCGTCGGGAGAACGTCAAAGAGCGGATCGTGATCGAGAAGGAATACTCGAACATCAAGCTGCGAAGCGAGCAGACGGCGGAGTTCGCCTATCGTCCGACGGTCTGTAAGAAGACCTACCGCGTGATCGCGCTTCGCAAGAACCTGTCAGTGGAGAAGGGGGAGCAGGTTCTGTTCGACGACCTCAAGTACTTCTTCTATATCACCAACGACGAGGTGTCCGATTGTGACACTCTGGTGGCCACTGCCAACGGGCGTTGCCACCAGGAGAACCTGATCGAACAGCTCAAGAACGGGGTCCACGCGTTGCGCATGCCGGTGGGCGATCTGGTGAGCAACGGGGCGTACATGGTGATGGCCTCGCTGGCCTGGACGCTCAAGGCGTGGTTTGCGCTGTTGCTGCCGCAGGGAGGACGATGGAAGGACAAACACGGGCGGGAAAAAGCGGCGGTGCTGTCGATGGAGTTCAAACGGTTCGTCAACGCCTTCGTGCGGGTGCCGGCGCTGGTGGTCCGCACGGGCCGGCGACTGCTGTTCCAGTTGCTCTCGTGGAATCCGCGGCAGGAGGTGTTTTTGCGCGGCGTCGATGCTCTGCGAACGCCCATGCGTTGTTAAAGCCAGATTCCGGCGCCGGAGTACGGACGCTCCGGTTGGTGAAGACCCTTGAGAATACCCGACGGAGGTGACGATGGATGACACAAACCCGATGGGCTGCGAGCCGACCGGATCACCGGCCGGCACGGAACTCCTGCGCCGACTCGGCCCAGTTCGAACGAACTGCGCCAACGTCAAATGAATACGCTTGTTTTGGGACTAGGACTGGTGTGAATCGCGCTCGGTGGGTCATGGTATGGGACTCCGTCGCCTGGGCATCGAAAACCGTGCTGGGGGAGACCCCAGCAACGGGTTATGGCACCCACGCTGCTCGAAGCTGGATTTCTGAACGATACAACGGAAGCGTTACACGGGCCGTTGCTGTTGATCGCGCATTACTGCCAACCAGAGCCGTCGAGAACACCGTGAATCCGTCACGTCGTTGGGGTACGATCCGCACCTC
>CAKKSJ010000342.1:3333-16314 GCA_919902965.1 Burkholderiales bacterium | reverse complement strand
AACCAATCGTACATTTCATCGTGACTGCGGATCGAAGCTTCAGACCGCTGTAATTGTCGCGCTTGTTCTACCCACCCCCGCGCTGGGTCGCCCGGTCGAAATACGTTTGCACTACCTGACGCCGTGCATCCTCAAATCCCGAGTAGCTGAAGCAGACCTTAAGTTGCGGCACCCGCAACATGGCGATTTGCCTCGGCTCGAGGACCCGCCACTCGATCGTCAGGCGCCCGTCTTCGAACGACGCGCGGCAGCGGCCGGCTTGCGCGTCTGATTCAAGCTCAAGCACCGCGCCCGGCAGGGCCCGCGGAAGCCAGCCCACGAGTTCCGCAGCGGTGCACCCCATTACCCGCTCGAGCTTCATCGTGCCCTCAGCCCGCAAGGGATGGCGCATGCGAGAACACTACGGTGTCTATGCAGCCGAGGTCTTCGTACGTCTCTCGCCCTGATTCCCTCAGGTAGCCAGCGAGATCCCCCGCAAGGCGATGAAACGATGCGCTCATCAGAATGTATTCAGGCTTCGACACGCTGTTCTTGAGCAGGCGATGCGCCAGGATCACATCCTCGCCCGTCAATTCCTCGAACTGGCGGATTTTCCTGATCGCGACCTCACCGTGATGCAGCACCGCTTTCAGCCTCAAGTCGAGGATGTGCAGGCACGCGTCACACGGGCAGTTGGCGCGGCTGCCCGACAGTTCCCTGGCCTTTCCATGGAAAGCGGAAAAGAACGCCGTGACTTGTTGGGCGATGTCGCGCGCAGCGGCAGCTTCGCTGTCACCCATTTCAGCGTACAGCAGCGCCGCATCGCCTTCCAGCTTGTTGAGCGTCAGCGGAAAGGATGCGCGGGCTATGATCGTTTCCAGCAACTGCGAAATGATCTCCCCGGCATGCAGCAAAGTGGATTTGTGCAACCTGATGAATCTCGTATAGCCGCCGATGTCGGCCAATACCAGCGCCACATGCTTCAGTTCCATATCCAGTCCAGTGAGGAATTGTCGATGCGGGGACCATAATCCTACACGCGATGGCAGCAGTTCTTACGCCTGTGTCTTAATATGCATCAACGCGTTACGCGTGTGGCGCCGGCCGCATTTGCACAGACTGGGCTCGCGCGCGCTACGTCTTCACAAAGACATGCCAAATGCCGGGCGCAGCCGCGCACCGATCCAGATTCCGGGAAGCGCGGCGGCGATCCACAGCCAGCCATGCAGGCTGGTGGACGCCACCCCCGAGAAGAATGCGCCGATATTGCAGCCGTAGGCAAGACGCGCGCCGTAGCCCATCAACAGTCCGCCGATCACTGCCGCCGCGAGCCCGCGCAGCGGTACGCGCAACTCGGGGAAAAAGCGCCCCGCCGCCGCCGCGACAAAAGCACCGAGCACGATGCCGATGTCCATCACCGTAGTTTCGTCTACCAGCAGCGGCGCCTCCAGCGCCTGCTGCTGGAATCCGCCCTGCCAGAACGACGAGCCCGATGCATTCCACCCGAGCGCAAGCGCGGCCTTTGCCGCCCACAGGGTGAATGCCCAGGTGATGCTCCAGGGATGACCCGAGGTGAGCAGGGTTGCCAGGTTCAGACCGGCGAGCAGGACCGCGCCGGCAATCAGCGGCCAGGGACCGCCCAATACGCGCGCGATTGTGAATCGATCCGGCAGCGGTAGCGACAGCGTGGGCCGCGCGAACGCCCGCAGCAGTGCGTAAATCATCGCCAGGAGCGCAAGCTGCAGCGCGACTGCAGCCGGCCAGCCGAACTGCTCGCCGAGCACAATCTCGCCCGCATCGGGTAACTGCTGCCAGGCGTCCATGTGCAGGCTCGCGGCGAACCCGCCGGCGCAGAACGCGGCAAGCGTCGCCAGCATACCTGTGCCGCCTCCGCCCAGCGCGTAGAGCGTGCCGGAGCCGCAACCGCCGCCCAGTTGCATGCCGATGCCGAACAAAAATGCTCCGATCGCGACCTGCCAGCCCACCGGCGCGCTCGCCCCGGTCAGCGGCATTCCGAATGCGGACCCGGCGGCGAGCACGGGCGCGAACAGCACCGTCGCCAGCGCAAGCATCAACAGTTGCGCCTGCACCATTGCGGGCTCCCGCGCGAACAGCAGCCGGCGGTACGCGGCGCTGAAGCCGAAGGCGGCGTGATACAGCGTTACGCCACACAGCGCGCCGAGCACGAGCAACAGCGCAAGCCTAGTGTTTGAGACGCCGAGGGCGACGACTAGCGCCGCCAATGCGGCCAATCCGGGCAGCAGCGCGCGCCACTGCACCGGCCGCGCCACGCGTGCGAGACGGATCGCTTCAGTCGCCGGTGGCGTCGCGGACAATTTTCTCGAACACCGGGTCGAGTTCGCGCGCCATCGCGTCGAGTTCGGCGCTGCCATAGGGTGCGAACACGGCGCTGGGCGTGCGCCAGGTCACGCTCGCTTTGCCGTTCGCGCCCTCGGTCAGGTACAAGCGCAAAGGCGCCTCTATGCCTGATGGCACGCTGGCCGCGAGCATTCTCACCGCATAGTCGTTGCGGAACACCATCAGCACCAGGTTACCGGGGATCTTCACCCCGCGGCCTGCTGCGCCGCGGCTGGCGCTGGCCTGCGCGACCAAACCCATTTTGTTCGCCTCGATCGCTTTTTCCAGGCGCGTGGCCAGGGCGTCGAAGGCGTAGGTCGAAACCACGGTGTGCGTGCCCGGCAGCGGTGCGGCGGATTGGGCTCCAGCGTAGTTAGCTGTGAATGCCAGCAGAACGGCGGGAAGCAGGAATAAGCGTACAGTTCTTGACATTTTGTTTTCTTCCTTTGGTAGATGTAAATTTTCTGACTATCGGCGCGCGAGCGCGGCCTTCACGGCCGCAATCTGCGCGTCGATGCTGATGGCAAATTCCCCGGTGACGTCGAGCCGCCGGTCTTCGAACACGTCGGTGTCCGGATGGGTGCGCCGCCATGCATCGACCACAGTGTCGCGATGCCGTACCAGCACCTCGATCTGCGGACGGAATAATCGCAGCATCGCGCCGATCCAGCGATTCACCGGCCAGGATGGAAATGCGTGGTCGATGGCGAAGCGATCGAGCATGCGGATCACCTCCTCGGCTGGGTACCAGGCTTCGGCGCTCACCCAGCGGTTCACGGCGAACAGGCTGATCGGCCGGCCGAACGCGTCCATGGAAATCGCGATCAGGTGCGAAATCGACTCGTCGCCACTCGGCCAGATTTCCTCTCCCGTGTAGTGGACCGGCGCCACACTTTCGGGCATGCCGGGCGCACGCAGGAAGGTGTGGAAATGCCCGTGCTCGGCAGATCCACGGTGCGCATGGTAGTAGTACTGGGCATGCGTTTCGCGGTCGAACACGTCGTCAGTCGGGTAATGCTCGAGTTCGTAGAACGTGCCCTGGCCGCGCAGCACCTCGCTGACAAGATCCAGCCCCGCTTTGTCGAGCACGCGCTGGCATTCCAACACTTCAGCGCCGGCCGCGCGCATCGCTTCCAGCCGCGCGCGCGGCACCTGCCCTAGGTCCGGCGAAGCAAGGGCCGGCAATTGCGCGTGCAGCCGGTCCTCGCTCACCATGTCATTCATCCCGCTACACCCGTACCGCTATTTCTTTTTTGCTGCACAGGGATTTTTCGCCGCGCACGGGTTCTTCGCGGCGCAGGGATTTTTCGCGGCGCAGGGGTTGCCCTTTGCGGCCGAGGCGGGTTTGAAGGACTTCTGCATCTGCGCCGTGTACAGCGTCAGTGCAGCGAGTTCCTTCGAGTCCCAGGCGAGGGTCTTCGACGCCATCGGCGCAACCAGGCAGAACTGCACCATTTCGTCCAGATTGATTTTCTTGAATCCGCCTTGCTCCTTCGCCATCGCCACATAATGCGGATACGGCTTGGCGAAGGTTTTCTGGAACGAAGCCCCGCCCTGGTGGCAGGTATTGCACGACAGATTGTTGCTGCTGAGCTTGGTGTCGCTCCACAAGGCCTCGCCCAGCTTGAGCATCCCGGCGCGCTCACCTGTTGCGAGCTTTGTGCCCTTGGGTCGCGTCACCATCTTGGGATCGACCTTGGCGCCGGCGGCGCAGGGATTTTTTGCCGCGCACGGGTTCTTGGCAGCGCAGGGATTCGCCTTCTTTGCGGCGCAGGGATTGGCCTTGCGCGCCGCGCAAGGCCTGGCGCTCCTGGCGGAGCAGGGATTCCTGCGCACGGCGCAAGGGTTCTGCGCGAGTGCAGAGCCGGCCAGGCCCAGTGCAAAAATGCCGGCGACGGCAGTCTGTAGCGGTTGCGCGCTGAAATTCATGATGGAGACCTCCTCGTATCAGTGGTTGGCAAGGCAAGCGCTCTTCGCCAGCGCTTGCCGGCGTAGGGCGGCTGGCGTCTATGGCCTTACTTCTTGGCCGCGCAGGGATTCTTCGCGGCGCACGGGTTCTTCGCCGCGCACGGATTCGCCTTCTTTGCGGCGCAGGGATTCATTTTCTTTGCGGCGCACGGATTTTTCTTCCTGGCCGCGCAGGGGTTGGCGGATTTCGGCGCGCAGGGGTTTTTCTTCGCCGCACACGGGTTCGCCAAGGCCGGGCCGCCAAGGCCCAGCGCCAGGGTACTTGCCAGCGCGAATTTGAGAGGTTGTTTGAGCATGTTCATAGTCGAGTCTCCTGATGGGTATAAGTGGCCGGGATACGCTTGAGCCGGGAGCGGCACGCTGCCCTGCTGTCGAAGTAGTCGTACGACTTCGCCGATTCCTTACAAATGGTTTCCGCCCCCGCTTGACGCCGCGGTCCCGTGGCCGTTCCGCCCCCGCCTGCATGGGCTATTCCCATACGCTTTGCATGGGAATCTGTGGGAAAATGTTTTCCTGGAATTGATGTCAATATTCCGCTTACGCGCGCGTCACCACGCATGCTTATTGCGTTTTAGACAGGAGAGCCGGATGGCCGAACCAGACGAACACGCGCAAGGCTTGGAAACACACCGAAAGTATTTGCTCCGCTATGCGCAATTTCACCTGCACGATGCGTCGCTCGCCGAGGATGCCGTCCAGGACACGCTCATGGCGGCGCTCGCCCAGCGCGACGCGTTCAAGGGCCGCTCGCAACTGCGAACCTGGCTCACCGGCATCCTCAAGCACAAGATCGTCGACCTGACCCGCAGCCGCGCCCGCGGTCTGCCTGTGGACGCGTCATCGCTGGGCGAGAACGACGAATCCGGCGACGGCTACTTCAACGCCAAGGGCAAGTGGGTCGATCCGCCCGCGGATTGGGGCATGCCGGATGCGGCGCTCGAATCGAGCCAGTTCTGGGCCGTCTATCAGGAATGCTGCCAGCGCATGTCCAAGCGCGATGCGCTGGTGTTCTCGATGCGCGAAGTCATGGGCCTGTCATCCGAGGAAATCTGTAAGAAAATCGAGATTTCGACGTCTAACCTGCATGTGATTCTGTTTCGAGCGAGGCTGAGCTTGCGTACCTGTATGAACAAGAACTGGTTTGGGGCGTCGCATGAGTAAACTAATGTATTCGTGCGAGGAAGCCGCTAGACTTTCCTCGCGGGCGATGGAAGAGCCGCTGACACCGTCGGAACGCGCCTTGCTCCGTCTGCATCTAATGATGTGCGCGCGCTGCACCAATTTCACGCGCCAGATCGATTTTCTGCGGCGGGCGGCGCACAAACTCCCTGAAGCGCTCGCAAACGACAAGAACTGAGCGGCGGGCGGCGGCGACGTTCAAGCCCGCGGGTCCGCCAAGCGCGCCCTCGCGCCGAACACCATCAGCACCGCACCGATAGTCCGGGCGACCTTTTCAGAAATAGCGAAATGGCCCTTGATGCAGGGGAACATGGGGGGATGCATCCCATCAGCTTGCAGCAAGCGCTACCTTCCCCAAGGCGTTTGCCGCATTTTCGGCACAGCCGCCAATCGCGCTCGAGCTTGTGCCTCGAGAATTTGTAGCGCCTATTGCGTCTTCGCGCCCCATCCGCAGCGGCGGCATGGCCATCCGGCCAACAGCACAAATTCATCGGATTTCAATCCAGCGCCTGTCAGGTCTGTAAGAAGAATCTCGTGCCTGGCGACTAAATGGCACGGTCGACTTAAACGGCGACAGGAATGCATAGTCGAAGGAAATGATTACGTGGCGCCAACTCGTACTTGCGCTGCCTGGAGATCGCCACAGCGATAGGGTCAAGATCAACTTCGCCATTCGCCGGATCCGGCAAGTTACGGGTGGAATCCACCACCTTGATCCGGCGCGCAGCCATGCGCGCCGCCATGCAACAAGCATTACGATCCGCAGAGGTGACTGAGATGGCTGACGAGAACGAATACGCGCACTTTCTCGAGACGCACCGCAAGTACCTGCAGCGCTACGCCCTTTTTCATCTGCGCGACTCATCGCTTGCCGAGGACGCGGTGCAGGACACGCTGATGGCAGCACTTGCCCGGCGCGGGCAGTTTCAAGGGCGCTCAAAGCCGCGCACCTGGCTCACCGTCATCCTCAGGAACAAGATCATCGATCTGACCCGCAGTCGCGGCCGCGGGCTGCCCGCAAACACAGTCGCGCTGGGAGAGAACACCGATTCCGAGGACGGCTCGTTCAACGCAAACGGCGAATGGATAGATCCGCCGGCGGATTGGGGTAGTCCCGATACCGCGCTCGAGTCGAGCCAGTTCTGGCGTGTCTATCAGGAGTGCTGCCGTCACTTGACCGAGCGCGACGCCTTGGTATTCTCAATGCGCGAAGTGGAAGGTTTGTCGTCGGAAGAGATCTGCCGGGCGATGGACATGTCGACGGCGAATCTGCACGTCATCCTGTTCAGGGCGAGACAGCGGCTGCGTTCCTGCATGAGCATTAACTGGTTCGGCGGCAAGGCGTGAATTGGCGGCAGTTACGGCGATCCGCCCCGCCCCCTGATTTCCAAGCCTGCCATGCTTGCCCGCCGCACGGCGCCATTGCATGGCGATTTTTCACCGCTCTGAATATCAACTGTAAGAAACGCAGGATGTGGAGCGTCTATGTGACATGGCCGGTAACACAACGGCCTTAACTCAACCTGTAAGGAGATTCAAATGAACGCAAAATCCACAGTCGCACGCAGTCTCGTTGTACTCACTGGCATCGGCGCCTTGGCAGCCGCCCTTTCCGCACCGGCTTTTGCAATGCCGATGGGAAATGATTACGGAACGCTCGTCCAGGGCGGACACGCCAGCCGCGAAGTTACGCTCGCCGACGGCGCGAAGTACCTCAATGTCCAGCGCAATGAAACGGTCAAGATCAATGTCGGCGGAAAGAGTTTCACCTGGCAGTTCGATACGCTCGGCACGCCGGTCATCAATCTCAGTGACATCGCGCCATCCGGCATCGACGCGAAGAATGTGACCGTCTATGTCTCGCTCAGCCCGAGCGAGGCGTACTAGTCGCGCTACCGCGTCAAGCGCCGGGAACCTGCAAGTCCGGGTATTCGAGGGGTTCCGTATCGTCGGCGGCGCTTGATTCGATCCAACTATTTCACGCACCCCAGGATCCGCGACGCTGCCTCACCGGCAGCGTCGCGGATTGCTTTGGTGGCGACACCCCTGACGGCGATTGATCGCGTCAGCTGCGACGCGTCATCCAGGTCTCATCCAGGCTGCAAGCCCCAGGCTCCCGCATCATTGTCGGAAAACGCCAGTTTGCCCGAGCTCCTGATTTTTTCGTCGCATTCGCGCTACGCTCGCGCAGCATCCTGTAGCTTGCACATCGCCTTGCGCTGTGCGACACACTATTGCCGGACTTGACGTAGTGTCCATAAGCCGGATAAATGAGCAACCCGATACCGGAGAACCCAAGCGATGAACACGAAACCACTACTTGAAGTCGATGCCTGCGTATTCGACGCCTACGGCACGCTGTTCGACTTCAACAGCGCGGCGAGTGCCGCCCGCAGCGAGCTGGGCGAGGACTGGCAGCGCGTTTCCGATCTCTGGCGGCAGAAGCAGCTGCAGTACACCTGGCTGCGCGGACTGGCCGGCCACCATGCCGATTTCTGGCAGGTCACCGGCGAAGCGCTGGATTTCGCGCTCGCCACGCTCAATATAGAGCGCGCGGGCCTGCGCGAGCGGCTGATGGATCTCTATCTGAAGCTGGCCACCTATGCCGAGGTGCCGGAAACGCTGCGCCGGCTGAAGGCGACCGGCAGGAAGCTGGCCATCCTCTCCAACGGCACCCCGGCCATGCTCGAAGCGGTCGTCAATTGCGCAGGACTGCAGCAAATGTTCGACGCCGTGCTTTCCGTGGAAGAAGTGGGCGTGTACAAGCCGCATCCGGCCGTCTATGGCCTGGCGTGCACACGATTGGAAATCGAGCGCTCGCGCATCTGCTTCCTGTCATCCAATGCCTGGGATGCGTACTCGGCCAAGGCCTTCGGCATGCGCGTGGTCTGGTGCAACCGCTACGGGCAGGCGCCCGAACGGATTCCGGCGACCCCGGATGGGGAAATATCGGAACTGAGCGTACTCCCGAACCTGCTTGCGTCAGTACCGGGTTGATATGGAGATATCCACATAGCAAGCCATTGCGGACCTACGGTCTTCAGGATGGCAACTGGCCGCGCTTGAGTGTGGCGCGGGCAGGTCGAAAGATGACCGCAAGGACAGTACGTCTGGCACTGCTGCCGTTCAGGAACGATGTTGCAGACGCCTCGTTAGCTTAAGGGTCTGTAACAAAACGAGGGGATACCTCCCCTCGTGCTCCCCTGTATCGGCCGCAACAAAATGACTTTTGTTACGGTTCTAAGGTCGCTTCAGGCCGGGCGTCGTTGCGGGAGGATAAAAAATGTTCTGCACCGCGTCGCGCAGTTCTTCCCGGTTCTGAGGCTTGGCGATCAGTTCCCGCACCCCGGCTGCTGCGGCCTGCGTGCGCAATGCATCGTTGATATAGCCCGAGACCATGATCACGGGCAAATCCGGCAGCGCATCGCGAATCGCCCTCGCAATCTCCAGTCCGGAGGTGCCGGGCATGTTGAAATCGGTCACCACCAGATCGACGCGAAGCTTGCCGGCGAGCACTGCGTCTAGCGCCTCGCGCTGTTCGAAGTAGGCGCTGACGCGATATCCCCAGCGTTCCATCATGCGTTTATTTGCAAATAGCTGCGGTTGGTCGTCGTCGATGTAGAGGATGTGCCGGCCGCGGCCTTCGCTGGCCGGCCCCGGGGTCTCGGTCGTATCGGGCGCGGCCGCCAAATCGTTCGTGCACGGAAAATACAGTTCGAATCTGCTGCCTTTCCCGGGCTCGCTGTGTACGACGATCACCCCTTCGTGCGCCTGAACGATGCCGTGCACCACCGACAGGCCCAAGCCCGTGCCCTTGCCCGGCGGCCGCGTGGTAAAGAACGGTTCGAAAATCCGCCGCTGCGTCGCCGCGTCCATGCCGTGCCCCGTGTCGCTGACCACGATGCGGGCATACCGGCCCGGCCGCAGGCTGAGATCGGACCGTGCCGAGGTCTGGTCCAGCGTAATGCCTTCAACGCGAATATCGATGCTCCCCGGCCGGCCCTCCATCGCTTGCGCAGCGTTGGTGCCCAGATTCAGCAGCACCTGGGTCAATTGCGTCGAATCGGCAAGAATGGACGGTGTATCGGCGGCGCAGTAACAGTCGATCCGCGCTCTTTCGAGCAGGCCCGCACGCAGCAGGCGCGCGCCCTCCTGCACGATGGAGGGAATCGACACCACCTGGCGGGAGGGCGGCTGGCGCCGGCTGAAAGTGAGAATTTGCTGCACCAGGTCCCTGGCGCGAATGCTGGCTTTTTCGATCTCTGCCAGGCTCACCAGCGCCTGATCATTGGAGGAGGCGTCCTGGCGCGCCAGTTCGGTATTAATGATTATGGTGCCGAGGATGTTGTTGAAGTCGTGGGCGACGCCCCCCGCCAGGGTTCCCATCGCCTCCATTTTTTGCGCTTCGCGCAATTGCGCCTCTAGCAGCATGCGCTCCTGCTCGGCCTTTTTTCTCGCGCTTATGTCGCGGATCACGGCGAGCAGGCCGGAACCTATGCCATCACCCGCGCGCAAACGGCTCACCGACGACTCGACGTGGATCGCCTTGCCGCTGCGCGTGACATGGACGTTTTCGCCGCGCCAGCAGCCGGTCTCGCGCAGGGCCGTTGTTGAAATCGCTTCGTCTTCTGGGTGAAGCCAGCGGCATGCGTAGATCTCCGAGAGGCGGCGGCCGAGCACTTCCGAGGCGATGACGCCGTATTGCCGCTCGGCGGCGGCGTTGATGTAAGTCACGCGCTGCTCGTCGTCGACCGTGATTACCGCGTCGCTGACTTGCGCCAGGATTTCGCCGCGCAAGCGGTTTGATTCAGCCTCGAGTCCCTGCAGGACGAAGATTTGCGGGCCTGCGGAAGCTTCGACGACGAACGCGTCAACCGCGCCCATGCGGATGGCGCGCAGCGTCTCCTCCGCCTCCTCCAGCCGGGCGCGCAACTCCGCGCTTTCCGCGGGGTCCGCCGCGTTGGTGGGCGATTCTGCGCGCATGGCAGCTCAGCGGCTTGTTCCGGAGGAGGCCCGCTCTGTCGTTTTACGCAGATCGAGGCCCAGCAGGATGCGTTCGGTCTGCGACATGTCACCGATGAAGCGGCGCAGGGGCAGCGGCAGCTTCTTGATCAAGGTCGGCGCGGCGATGATCTGCTCGCCTTCGGCCAGCATCGGATGCCGGGTGATATCAATGATTTCCAGATCGTAGCGTCCTTGAAGATGATCCTCGCAAATCTTGCGGATGTTCACGATCGCGCGTTCGGAATTTCGCGTCGTGCCGGTGACGTAAAGCCGCAGAATGTAGCGGGCGCTATCGTGGCGCGCTGCGGCGGCTTCAAAGGCGGCAAGCGTGTCTGAGGCGGAGGGCTGTTTTTTCATGGACGGCCCCTGCTATAGCGGCCGCACATCGAGGCCGACGAGCACCCGATCTTCGTTGGACAGATCGCCGATGATCTTCTTGACCGGCTTGGGCAGGCGGCGCACGAGCGTCGGCAAAGCGAGGATCTGGTCGCCCGCTGCGAGCTTCGGGTTCTTGCTGAGGTCGATGATCTCGATCCGGTACTGGCCGGCAAGATGCGTCTCGCAGATGCGCTTGAGATTGGCGCAGGCGGCAAGCGACTTGGCCGTCTGACCGGCGACGTACAGCCGCAGCTCAAAGAAGGGGGTTTTGCTCATCGCTTTCCTTTCCTGCGGCTGCTAGCAGTCCTGTCTGCACCGCGCATTTGCGCCATGACATCGGTGTTCTGCTGCGTGGTTCTTTCCTGCGTCGACTCCTGCGCGATGGCGAAGGCCACCTCCGCCGCTTCCGCCGCTGCGTCGGCCCGCAACGCGGCGATCTGCGCGTCGATCGCCTTTTGCTTGTTCGCAAGCTGCCCCAGCTTGCGTTGGTGATCCTTCTGGCGCAGCGCGGCGGCGGCGCTCTCCCGCTCTTCCTGCGCCACGCGCGCCGTGCCGGTGAGCACACGGTCGGCGCCGAGGTAGACATCCACCAGGTCGATACCCTGGTCGCTGAGGACGAACTCGCGCACCTGATTCGAATGCGCCATCCCGCGCGATTTCAGAACGTAAATCGTCCGGTTACGCTCGCCGTTGAACTCCACATTGCGCAACAGCAGCCATGTATCCATGAGCGAGGAGACGCCGAGCTGCGAGTCCTCGGGTGTCGACCCGCCTCCCCCGGTAAGGCTGGTGAAGAGTGTGGTGATCTGCTGCTGCTTGAGGAAATCGATGAGCCGCATCAGCGTCGGCTTGACCTCCGACTCGTTGCGGTCGAGCGAGAGATTGCTGATCGGATCGACCACGACCACGCCCGGGCGGAAGCCGCTCACGGCGTCGTGCATCATCACCAGATGCTGCTCGAGTCCATGCAGCGTGGGGCGCGACGAGTGAATCTGGAGCAGCCCTTTTTTCACCCACGGTCCGAGGTCGATGCCGATGGAGCCCATATTGCGCACGATCTGCGCGCTCGATTCCTCGTATGCGAACAGCAGCACGCGCTCGCCGCGGCGGCAGGCGGCGTCGATGAACATCGCGCCGATGCTGGTCTTGCCCGTGCCCGGCGAACCGGAGACGAGCGTGCTGCTGCCGCGAAATACGCCCTTGCCGCCGAGCATCTCGTCCAGCCGCGCAATGCCCGTGGGGATGCGCCTCGCGGAGACTTGGTGGTCGAGCCGCAGCGAGGTAATCGGCAGCACCGAGAAGCCGCGCTCGCCGATGAGAAAAGGGTATTCATTCGTGCCGTGAGAGGTGCCGCGATACTTCAGCACGCGCAGCCGCCGGGTGGAAATCTGCTCGTCGATGCGTTGATCGAGAATGATCACGCAATCGGCCACGTATTCCTCCAGCCCGTAGCGCGTCAGCGACTGTTCGCCGCGCTCGCCGGTGATGACCGCCGTGAGGCCGCGATCCTTCAGCCAGCGGAAAAGGCGGCGCAGCTCCGCGCGCAAGACGGCGTGATTCGGCAGCCCGGAGAAGAGCGCTTCGACCGTGTCGAGCACCACGCGTTTCGCGCCGACGGATTTGACGGCGTGCCCGAGCCGGATGAAGAGCCCTTCCAGATCATACTCGCCGGTCTCCTCGATCTCGCTGCGCTCGATGTGGACGTGATCGAGGACGAGCTTCTTCTGCGCTGCGAGCTTTTCCAGATCGAATCCGAGCGAGCGCACGTTGGCCGCGAGTTCGGCCGCGTTCTCCTCGAACATCATGAATACGCCCGGCTCGCCGAATTGCGTCGCCCCGTGTACGAGAAATTCCATCGCGAGCATGGTCTTTCCGGACCCCGCACTGCCACAGACGAGGGTCGGCCGGCCCGCAGGCAGCCCGCCGCCGGTGATTTCATCGAGGCCCTGGATGCCGGTGGGGCATTTGGGCAGGTTCAGATTGCGGGAGACCCTATTAGTCTTCAAAATCGTCGGCTCCTTGCTCAGACCTCATTGGCCATTGTTACGGCTGGCAGCTGGACTATCATGCGTCACCTCGATCGATGCGAACCTCTTCTATCAGCAGTGCGTCGGC
>CAKKSJ010000342.1:0-3233 GCA_919902965.1 Burkholderiales bacterium | reverse complement strand
ACTATCATGCGTCACCTCGATCGATGCGAACCTCTTCTATCAGCAGTGCGTCGGCAGGGCCGAGCGTATGTGGTTTTGCCCTGGAGAATGAGGTGAAACCATCGCGGCCGTGTCCTTATGGCATGGGCGCGTTATCGGTAGGATCGAAATCGAGAGCGCGTCGGAACAGGGAAGACTGCCTATTTCCAGTTTACTCCCCTTTTGTTCGCTACGTGCGAAAGCGCACATACGACGCCAGCGCGCCACGACAGTGGTCGGTGCCATGGGTTCTGATTCGACCACGCTATTGCGCCAGGCCGGGAATTGGCGGGACAGTTGGCGCTGCATGCGTGGATCTGGACGCTGAGAACAACATCACGCCGGAGCGCAGACGGACGGTGTCACGAGATAGGGCCGTTTGCCTTCCCCGGCCGCCTAATGCGGCAGCCGCTTTCCGTTCTGCGGAGCCTGTCGATACGATCCGGGCGTCATTCCCGTCCAGCCCTTGAACGCGCGAATGAAGGAGTTGCCATCCTGAAATCCTAACAGAAAAGAAATCTCGCCCGGCGAGATTGTCGAGTGTGCGAGGTAGTGCTGTGCGAGCTCCTGGCGCGTCTCGTTTAGCACCTCCTGATAGCTGACCGATTCGTCGCTGAGATGTCTTTGCAAGGTGCGCTTGCTCATGGCAAGTCGGCTCGCCGCGTCCTCAATCGAGCTTTGGCCGCCGGGCAACATCTCCAGCAAGGCGCTCTTCACGCGTTGCCGCACGCAGGCCGATTCGTCCAAATCGGATAGCCGCCGTCTTAAGCTCGGTTCAAAAAAGGACCACATGGCCTCACTTTCCGTCAGAAATGGGCGGGCGGCGTCCTGTCCTGAAAATGTGATACAGATGGCGCTTCCTTGCCGCAAGGATCGCCCGAAATAGGCTTCATACGGCGAGCCGTGTTCCGGCAATTGCGTCAGCACCAATTCGAGGGGAACGATCCGCTGGCGTGTCGCCAAACGCACCAGCCGCGTGAAGAACACCAGCTCAAAAGCGCCAAGACTGCGCGGAATCCGGCCCTCGTGGCCGTAACAGTCGAACGTGGCTGTCGTACGCTCCGGACAGATGTCGACATTCAGGATCATGGGCCCGATCAGTCTCTTGAACCCTGAAAGACGCTGTAGCGCAACATTGAGATTCGGGCTGCAGAGACTCGCGAAGATCGGCGGGTCGAATGCCTCGACCGAAATCGCCTGCCCGAGCGCCAGCGGCAGTTCCTCGGCACCGCCGGCTTCCTCGAGTGCGCACCACAAATCGAAATATTGGCCAGGTGTCACGCTGGCGTCCTTGCGTGAAAACAAATCTCCCGGCAATCCGGCGCGTCGCAGAACCTCGGCAGGATTGAGCCCTATATCGGCAATCAGGAGTTTCCATCCGGGCTGGACGAAGAAGTGGGTGGCGTATTTCATGTCAGGGCTCAGATCAATGGCGATTGGCGCGGGTAGCATGAACTTTCTCGGCGGCGGCGGCAATCGCAACGCTTAGCGCGGCAAAACTGTCTCACTTAACCATAACATGAAGTTGTATTCAGCCGTTTGACGTACACCTCGCCCCGGTCACCATGACTAGCCTGCTCTTGTCTAAATTCAGCATGCTGTTATTCGTCTCCATGGCAACCTGCGTCGATTTCAAAGGTCCATCTGAGCCTTGAGACCGCCGATGAACCTATCGTCGTCCTGGGCCTTGCGATTCGCCATCAATTGCCTGGCATCCTCGCCGGCGGTATAGCGGAGCTGGTTGCTTCCATCCGTTACGGCGATGTAGATAGCGTCGGCCACGACCTCTGGTGCCGATGCCTGCGTGACCGATGATCCAAAAGCGGCAAACAGGCACTTGACGGTGGGTTGGTATTCGACCATCGACTCGTCGTTCCGGAAGTCGAAGGAACGGCCACCGAAATCTGTTCGGATCATGCCTGGTTCAATGATCTTCATTTTGACGCCGATGGCTTCCAACTCGTAGTGCAACGCTTCGGACAGCCCTTCGACGGCAAATTTGGTACCGTGGTAAAGCGTGCCCAGCGGAAACGTCATCTTGCCGCCAATCGACGAGATGTTGACGATCGTGCCGGATCGGGTGGCGCGCATGTGAGGCAGTACCGCCTTGGTTACTGCCAGCAGGCCGATAACGTTGGTGTCGAACTGGCGGCGAATGCTATCCATGTCGAAGGCTTCCAGCGGGCCATAGGCACCGTAGCCGGCGTTGTTCAGAAGTGCATCGATCCAGCCGAAGCGTTCGATACCGCTTGCCACCGCTTGATCGATCGACGCGGAGTCGAGTACGTCAAGTCGCGTCACGAGGGTGTTCTCGAGGGAGGTCAGCTCCTCCTCGCGCTCAGGATGCCGCATGGTCGCGATTACGTTCCAGCCCATAGCATGAAAGTGCCTTGCGGTCGCCTTGCCGATACCACTGCTCGCGCCGGTAATCAGAATGGTCTTGCTCATATCAGTCCTCCAAAAAGTCATTCATTAACGGTGCTATGAATTATTGGATACTGACGGTATCTGCGCACTAGCAGATGGTGCCAATGTGCAAACAGATGGTGCCATTTGCGCCGTGACAAATCAGCCGACTGCCGAGTTTGAGGGAGCGGGTACGCCGGAGGATTTCACCTGGTTTCCTGCCTGGGCGCTCATCGCCGACAGCCGCCTCGCGGAGCGCCTGCGGCTTACTCGGGCCGGCGCGAATACGCGCGCCGAATACTGCGCGCGCATCGCGCTTGACCTGCTATTGTTTGAACGCCAGGGACGGCATGCCGAACTGGTCGAAGGCCGCAGGAAACTGCGCGAACTGCACCCGGCGCTGTTCGCGCGCTACCTACAGGGCAGATAGGAACCTTATAGGCGCTTGAAAGTCCCGCAGCATTGCGGTCTTTTACACCAGCTCGATTGAAACACGGCGCCCGACGATCGCGGCGGCTCGCTGCAAGCTGGAGAGCGTAATGTCGTCTTTGGCGTCCAGCAGCCGGTCAATCTGCGAGCGGCTTGTTTTGAGCATGGTGGCCATTTTGTTTTTCGAGATTTTCTTTTCTTTCATGGCCTGCGCAAGCTGCCAGGCGACGACTTCCTTGACGGCCTGTGCCTGCGCTTCTTCGAAGACGCCTTCGTCCTTGAGAAATTCATCGATACCTGATCCCAAATGTTTCTTGCTCATCGCTCCAACTCCTTCTTGCGTTTGCGCGCCAATTCCAAGTCCTCATCCGGCGTTGTAC
>CAKKSJ010000341.1 GCA_919902965.1 Burkholderiales bacterium | reverse complement strand
GGCGCCGGAACGTATTAACGTGAACGGGTTATTCTCCGGCGCGGAACCGCCCGCACCGGCGATACCCTGCTCGATGCCGGGATGAGCGGCCAGCCAGGCCGCGATGTCTTCGTAGCTTTGCGCAATTTCCTCGGGCGTCAGCGCTTCCACGGGCTGCGCTTCCGGAATATCGCTGGACGGATTTGGCGGCGCAAAGTCTTGCACGGACGGCAGCTCGGCGTCGTCGATCGCCGGCGTCGGCGTCGGCGGCGAAAGCCGATCGGCGTCGCGCGCGCTGACGCTTGTTCTCGCGCTGGGCCCGAGCCAGTTGTCCAGCCAGGACTGCAAATTGGGCCGGGCCGGCTGCGGCGCGGTGAAGAAGGAAACCGGGTTCGGTGTAGTCGTGGTTTGCTCGCTCGCGGCTGGTGCGCCGGTGATGTCGGCCGGCTTCGCGGCGTTGCGCGATGACATCGGTGCGGCCGCTGAATCGGCTGCGCCGATCGTTCCCAGTACCGAGAAAAGCGCATCCTGTTGGCTTTGGATAGCGGCCAACTGCGAATTCGGCAATATGCTCGCGCTTCCACCAGCTGCCGATGCTCGACTGCCGCCGATGGGTTCCAGTCTATCCGCTGCAGGGCTTCCATCGATCGCGGCCGCAGTTGCGTTGCCATCGAAGGCGCTTGCCGTTTCCACGGCGGGCGGCGCCGCGTCGGTGGCAGGCGCACCAAGGTTCACGGTCGCGGCGTCAGCGTCTGCCGCAGGCGCACTGAGGTTCCCGGCCGGATCGCCATCCACGGCGGCCGGCGCTGCCGCGATCACACCAGGCGTTGCATCGTTCGCGCGAGACGCTGCAATTTCGCCGATCGACCTCGCCCGGTTCTCGACTGGTGTGACGACGACGGCAGATGGTCCCTCGTCCGCCGGCGAGGCAGCCTCGGTGCTCGCGGACGCACTTGCTCCGCCTCCGGACTGCGCAGTAGCCGCCGCAGCCGGCGTTTCGGCCGCTGCAGACGGCGTTTCGGCCGCTGCAGGCGGCGCACCGCCGTCGTCGATCGCGGCCGCGCCGGTATTGTCTGTGCCGGCATCGGGCTGTGCCACCGGCACCGCACGGATTTCCAGCATGGCGCTATCCCAGATCGTACCGTCGGCAAACTGGATGCGCTCGACCGCATACCCCGCCTGCGGCAGCCACTGGATGTCGAGCCTGTCCTCGGCGCCGGACACTGCGAGGCTCAGCAGGCCGGTGCTGCTCTGAACCAGCAGATTTTCGGGCGCGATGCCGGTGCCGAGCACCAGCGTATCGGAATTATTCGGCGTCGCATCCGCATCGACGACAACATCATGCGCTGCGCCCGCGCCGAAATAATAGACGTCGTCGCCGGCGCCGCCGATCAAGGTATCGTCGCCGGCGCTTTGGTGGAAGCGGTCCACCAGGCTGGTTCCATAGCGGCGCGAGTCAAGGTAGTTGTCGCCTCAATCATGCAGCCAACGGCTGAATATC
>CAKKSJ010000340.1 GCA_919902965.1 Burkholderiales bacterium | reverse complement strand
AACTCCATCTCCTGCTTGCGCACCGCCTTCATGCGCTCGATGAACACCGCGCCCTGCAGCGCCAGCGTACCCTGGGTGGTCATCGCCTCGAGCACGGCGAGGTCGCGCCTGGTGAAGTCGCCCTTCCTTTTGTTCAGCGTCTGCGCCACGCCTATGACTTCCCCTTTCACCGTGCGTATCGGGGTGCACAGGATATTGCGCGTGACGAATCCGGTCTGCTCGTCGACGGAGCGGTTAAAGCGCGCATCCGAATAAGCGTCATCGATCAGCACGGATTCCCCGGATGTGAACACGTAGCCGGCGATGCCGCTCGAGTTCAATATGCGAATCTCGTGCTTGATGTTGCCCTGGGCGACGCGCGAATACAGCTCGTTAGTCTCCGCGTCGTTGAGAAACAGGGTGCCGCGCTCGGCGTCCAGTTCCGTCGTGGTCATCTCGACCAGGGTGCGCAATACGTCGTCCAGCGTGTCGTGCGCGGCCATGCGCCGCGATACTTCGAGCAGCAGCTCGACCAGCTTCAGCCGCCCGCGCACCGCCGGGCTGGCTTTTTTCTTGGCCGGCTTGCGCCGTCCATGCAGGGGCGTGATTTCGGCAGTCGGTTTGGCTTGTTCCATGTCTATTACTTTACCTGTTTCGGGGGATTAGCCTGCAATTGTTCGCGCAGCTCGCGCACCGTCGCCTGCAGCTGCACCAGTTCGGCGTGGTCCTGCGCGCGCGCCGCCGCAATTTCGCCTTGCCTGGAAAAACCGGCCTTCTCCAGCGATTCGCGCAATGAGCCCGCCGTCGCGCGCAGCTGCGCGATTTCGTCCTGTGCGGCAAGCATGGCCTGGCGCACCGCGGTCTCCTCGTGCAGGCGCGCCGCTTCCAGCGCTTCGCGCAGCGCAGCGACGCTCGCTTTGAGCTGCTTGATCTCATCCAGATTCGCCGCTTGCGCCAACCTGGCGGCCTCGTCGCGTCTGATCGGCCATTCCTGCAGCTCGTCGCGCAGTGCGACTATGGTGGCTTTGAGCTGCGCGATTTCGGCGTTCGCGCCGGACACGCCCTGGCGCACCGCTTCGGCGGTAGCGTTGCGCGCGCGCTCCAGTTCCTCGCGCAAAGCGAACACCATCTTTTTCAACTCGCCTATCTCGACAAGAGCGGGTGCGAGGGTTTCGGAATCGGCGGCCATAAGATTATTGTAATCCCGCGGCGTAGATCATGGAACCTAGATTGCGCATCGCCTGGAGCCGAATCCGGCCCCCGGACCAGCGCTCGGCTGATCAGCCTTCGATCACCCCGCCGCCCAATTTGAGGCGCGGCATTTCGAAGCGGTCGGTGATGCGCGTGTAGCCACCCCTGCCGGCGAGCCGGCCGATCGGGTTTATTTTGCCGACATCAACATGGAACTTGTCATCGACGATGCCTTCGTGGTAATGAAAATACAGCACCTCGCCGATCACCAGGTGATAGGGCACGCGTCCGATGTCCAGGATCTGCAGCATGCGGCACTCGAACGCGACCGGCGCTTCCGCGATGCGCGGCGGCCGCACCTTTTTTGACGCCACCACGGTGAATCCCGCTTCGGCGATTTCGTTGACGCCGCGCGGATAGTCGATCGCGCAGATGTTCATTTTCTCCTTGATCGCGTCGCTCACGATATGCACCACGAACTCGGGAATCTCGCGGATATTCTGTATCGTGTCCTTGGCGTGGCCACCGGTGTCCCCGACCGAAAACATGAGCATCGCCGGGTCGGAGCCGACGCCGTTGAAAAAACTGAACGGCGCAGCGTTCGGCCCCTGGCTGCCGAGCGTGGTCACCAGCGCGATCGGCCGCGGCGTAATGCTGCCAATCAGCAGCTTGTACTGCGATTGCGCGTCGAGCGCAGCGGCGTCGAATTCGGTCATATTGTTCCTTTCGGCAGGTAGTTGGAGTCAGTCCAGTCGCTCGTTGAAAATCCGGTGTGCCGATGGTCAGCGATACACCAGGCCGGGCAGCCACAGCGCGAACGCCGGAACATAAGTGGTCAGCATCAGCACCGCCAGCATCAGCAACACCATCGGCCAGATGGCGCGCGCCACTGCCGCTAGCGAAAGGCCGGAGATCGCCATGCCGACGAACAGGCAATAGCCGATCGGCGGCGCCGCCATGCCTATCGCCACGTTGGTGACGATAATCGCGCCAAAATGTATCGGATCGACGCCGAATTTTGTCGCCAGCACGATCAGCAGCGGCCCGAGGATCACCATTACCGCGATTTCATCCATCACTGCGCAAATCAGGAACAGGAACACGTTGACCACCAGCAACATCATCCAGCGCTCGGCTATCCCTTCCGACAGCCAGGTCGCGAGTTTGGGCGCGAGCTGTTCCTGCGCCACCAGCCAGCCGAATCCGGCCGAGGCGGCGATAATGAACATGACCATGGCGGTGATGCGCATGGCATGCAGGATGACTTCCGGCATGTCGGAGAAGCGCAGCCTTTTTTCGATGAATATGCCCACCAGCATGCTGTAGACGCAGGAGACGATCGCCGCCTCGGTTGGCGTAAAAGCGCCACCGTAAATGCCGCCAAGCACCAACACCGGCGTGGCCAGGGCCCAGACACCGTCGCGCAGCGCAGCGCCGACTTCCCCCGGCGTCGCGCGCGGCTCGCGCGGGATATCATGCCGCTTGGCGTGCAGCCAGGTAATCACCAGCAAGCCTCCAGCGAGCAGCAGCCCCGGTCCTACACCGGCCATGAACAGGCGCGCGATCGACTCCTCCGCGATCACGCCCCAGATTACCGCAGCGATCGATGGCGGGATCAGAGGACCAAGCACGCCTGCGCTCACCGCGAGTGCCGTTGCGAATCCTTTGTCGTAGCCCCTGGCCACCATCGCCGGAATCATGATTGCGCCGATCGCGGCCGTTGTCGCAGGCGCCGAACCGGAAATCGCAGCGAAAATGCAAGCCGAGACGACGGTAACGTGACCCATGCCGCCGGTCAGGTGACGCACCAGCACGTCGGCTACCTTGATCAGCCGCTGCGACAGACCGCCGGCGGACATGATCTCGCCCGCAAGCATGAAAAACGGAATCGCCAGCAGGCTGAAAGACTGGGTGCCGGCGATCAGTGTCTGCGCGAGGAGTACCGGTTCGATGTCCGCAGCCAACAGGACCGCCGCCGCGGTGAGCATCAACGCGATGGCGAACGGCACGCCGACGGCAAGCAGAAATGCAAAACCGGCCGACAGAATCCAGGCGGTTTCAGACACGCTCGTCAGCCTGCATCTCGTCCGCCGGTATGCGGCCCTCGAGCAAGGCCTCGAGCGCAAACAGCGTAATCAGCACGCCGCAGACGAACGCAGCCGCGTGCAGCAGTTCGATCGGGTAGCCGATCGCGGCTGAGGTAGTGCCGCGCGTGTCGGCGAAATAGCGCCAGCCCGACCAGGCGAGAAATCCGCCGATCGCGGCGGTAGCGAAATGGATGGCCTGTTCCGCCCGCAGGCGCGCGCCCGAAGGCAGTTGCTGGATCAGCAGCGACATGCGCACGTGAAAGCCCTCTCTCACGCCCAGCGCTGCCATCAGCAGCACTGTCCATGTGAACAGGCCGAGCGACAGTTCTTCGCTCCAGCTGAGCGTGATGTTGAAGGCATAACGCAGGAAGACCTGCGCCGACAACGCGCCGAGCATGACCAGGACCATAGCCACCGCCAGCACCTTGACTGCAGCGGCCGAGATAATATTGATGCGAACCAGTGCTTTCATGAGTTCGGCGGGCCTGAAACGAAAAGGGACGGGCGGCCCCGTCCCCCGCTGCACGCCGCAACGATTATTTTACGGCCGCAAGCACGTCGTTCATCACATCTGCGCCGATCGAACCCTTGAATTTCTCATACACGGGCTTCACGGCATTGCGAAACGGCCTGATGTCGCTCACGCTGTTGACCTTCATCCCCTTTTTCTCCAGGGCGCCCACCAATTCCTTGGCATTCGCGCCGGCGGCCGTGCGCTGCGCGCCCAGAGCCGTCTTGCCTGCCTCGCGCACCACAAGCTTCAGGTCCGCCGGCAGCTTGTCGAAGCTTTTCTTCGACATGAGCAGCGCGATCATGGAATAGGTGTGATTGGTCAGGGAAAGATACTTGGTCACTTCGTTGTACTTGCTCGAATCAATCACGGCGATCGGAATTTCCAGTCCGTCTATCGTGCCTTGCTGCACGGCCGTGAAGGTTTCGCCCCAGGCCATGGGCACGGCGCTGCCGCCGAGCGAGGAAAACATGCCGATGTACACCGGATTCTGCATCACGCGGTACTTGACGCCCTTCACGTCGTCGGGCCGGTTCACCGGCCTCACGTTATTAATCATCTGGCGAAACCCGCCCTCCATGAAGCCGAGCGCCACTATGCCCTTGGATTCGAGTTTCTTGGCCAGCGTCTGCCCCACCTTGCCGTCGAGCACGCGATGCGCCTGCGCCTCGTTCGAAAACAGGAAAGGCAGGTCGTTCACCTGGAACGCGGGCTCGATCTGCGCCACCACCGCGTTGGTAATTACCGCGGCATCGATGGTGCCGAAGCGCAGGCCCTCGATCATCGGCTTCTCGTCGCCGAGCTGCCGATTGGGAAACAGCTCGACCTTGATACGTCCATTGGACTGGCGCTCGACCGCGTTCTTGAAGGTATGCGCGCCGGTGGCATAAGGATCGCGCGGGCTGTCAGGTGTCACCCAGCCGATCTTGATCGTAATTTTCTCCTGTGCCTGGGTCCCGGCGGAAAAACCGAGCCCGAACAGCGCAATCATCCCGACAACCAAGGCTGTGCGTTGAAATTTCATTTCATCTCCTAGTTTTAAGTTTAACTGCAATTAGCTCAATCGAAGCCATAGAGGCGCGCCGGATTGCGCACCAGCACCTGTTCGCGCAGTTCCTCGCTTGGCAGCCATATGGGCACCAGGCCGACCAGGTCACCGTCGTTCGGCATCACCTGCACCGCCGGGTGCGGCCAATCGGTTCCCCAAAGGAGTTGCCCTGGATTCGTCTTCAGCAGGGCCTGCACAAATGGTAGCGTGTCCGGGTACGGATGTCCAAGCGTACTGTTGCGGTATGCACCCGACAGTTTCACCCAGCAGCGGCCCTCCCCAAGCAGGCGCAGCATCCCCTGGAATCCGGACGCCGTCACCGCGCGGCTCGCGGCCATGTGCCCCATGTGATCGACCACGATCGGGACCGGAAATGTGTTCCAGTCGTCGTAGAAAGACGGATGCCCGGCAAGGTCGATCAGCAACTGCACATGCCAGCCGAAGCGCGCAATGCGCTCGCCGATCGCACGCGCGCTGGCCAGCGGCGTTCCACCCTTGAACAGCACATTGAAGCGCACGCCGCGCACCCCGGCACGGTCGAGCCGTGCCAGGCTGTCATCGTCAATCGACTCGTCGATCACCGCCACGCCGCGCATCCAGCCGCGACAGGCTTGGAGGGTGTCGACCAGCGATGAAACATCCGTGCCATAGATGCTGGGATGCACGAGCACGCTGCGTTGGATTCCCAGCGTCGCGCACATGCGCCGGTAATCCGCCAGCGTCGCCTCCGGCGGCGTATAGCTGCGCTCGGGCTGCATCGGATACTTGGCGTAGGGTCCGAATATATGGTGGTGCGCATCGCAGGATAGCGGCGGCAGCTTCGCTTGTGGCAGGCGTGGATGCGGATCGAATCCGGGACAGGCGGGCGCATCCCCGGCAATGGTGTGGGAGGAGGGAACCCGTTTAGCCATGCTGCAATTTACCCCGATCCGAAAGAACTGACAACGCTGCCCAGGCCGGTCGCGTTTCAATTGCTTTGCCCGCCCCGCCCAGTGCTCCTATAATTGCCGTCCGCCCCCAGAAAACGGTGTTCCATGAACCAGCCCCGCGAACTCAACGCCACGCTAGTCGACGAACTCATAGCCCTGCTGGGCGAGCGCGCCACGATTGCGCGCGGCATCTGCGAGCAGCACGGCAAGGACGAATCCTACTTTCCGTACGCGGCGCCCGACGCCGTGGTGTTTCCCCGGAGCACCGAGGAGGTGCGCGATGTCGTCAATATCTGCCGCCGCCACCAGGTTCCGATGATTCCCTATGGCGTCGGCAC
>CAKKSJ010000339.1 GCA_919902965.1 Burkholderiales bacterium | reverse complement strand
AGGAAGCGCGATGAATTCGTGGATGATCAGCGGGATTATTGCCGTATTCGCAGTCTTGGCCGCTACTGGATTATTTTTCTTCGTGGTAACGCGCGGAGCGCTGGTCATGCGTGGATTGTCGCCCGGTTCACAGAGCGAAAAATCGCATGTGTATCCGATCTACTCGAACATGCGGCTGATTAAACTGGTCGATTTTCAGCCCATCATCTCGGCCATTCTGCTGTTTCAGTATCACCACCTGGTCTCGAAGATCGTTTCCGAGCTGAAACAAATGGACCTGAGGGGCAAAAAGGTACTGATCACCTCCTGCGCTTTCGGGAACGTGATTCCACGCGTGGTACAGGCATCGATTGAGTCGGGTGCCGAGCGCGTACTCATCGCGGACATTATCCAGAATGAACTCGTGCATGCGAAAAGCAAGCTGCGCGAGTACGGCGCAAAAGTCGAATATGTCGAGGACAATGCCACATCGATGAAACTGAAAGACGGCGGGGTCGCCGCCAATGTCATATTTTTCCTGCTGCACGAGTTGCCGCACCAATTGAAAGGACAAACCCTGGACGAGGCCGGGCGCATGCTCGCACCCGGGGGCAAGTTGTTTCTCGCCGAATTTCACCGGCCGCAACTATGGGTGCTGCGTGCCTTGAGCTGGACTTACTTCAAGGTATTCGAACCCCTGGGACTGGCGCTCTGGGATACGCACGACCCGCTCAACTATCTGGAAAATACGGGAAGATGGAGCTGCGAGCGCAGCACCTACTTTTTCGGAAACTTCCAGATCATTGCCGCAACCAAACGATAGCGGCCTATGTAGCCCCTGGCTTACATGGAAAAAGGCTCCGCAAGGAGCCTTTTCTATTGGATCCGCAGCCAGCCGCGCTGCGACGCCTGGTGCACCAGAATGCCGAACAGCACCGCCACGCCGACGTTCCAGATCGCAAAGGCCGCCGTCGCGAGCACCACGAAGCGATCGGCCTTTTCCGCGCCGCTGTCCCTGCTGCCCAGGGCCAGCTGCAATCCCGCCATGAACAGGATGACGCCGAGGACGCT
>CAKKSJ010000338.1 GCA_919902965.1 Burkholderiales bacterium | reverse complement strand
TGGAGCTGGCCGTCGCGGACGCGGCACGCTGGAAGCAAAATGGCGTGCGCGCTCCGCGGATTGCCGTCAACGTTTCGGCGATCCAGCTGCGGCAGAAGGATTTCGTCGCCACCGTGGAACGCGCGCTCGGCGCTGCCGGGCAGGATGTTCTGGAGTTGGAGATCACCGAGAGCCTGATCATGCAGGACGTCGATGCCAATATCAGGACGCTGCGCGCCATCCGGGACATGGGGGTGGAGATCGCGGTCGATGATTTCGGCACCGGTTACTCGTCGCTGAGCTACATCAGCCGATTGCCGATCAACACCCTGAAAATCGACCGCGCGTTCATCATGAACATGACCAGCAATCCGGATGACCTTAGCATCGTTTCGACCATCATCTCGCTCGGACATTCGCTGGAACTGAAGATCGTCGCCGAGGGCGTGGAAACCGAGGAGCAGGCGAATCTGCTGCGCCTGCTCAGGTGCGACGAGTTCCAGGGATACCTGTTCAGCCGGCCGATCCCGGCGGCGCAGATCGAGATTCTGCTGCGAGAGAGCAAGCCGCCACCCAAGTCATGAGCACGCGCGCCGAACTTGAAGCTGCCCTGCAAGACGCCGAGGCCGGCTGCGCCGCAGCAAGGAACAGACTGAGCGCGGCGATCGCAAGACCGGACATGGCAATCGGCGCCCTGCATGCGCTGAACCGGACACAAAGCAAAGCCTGAGCACTCGCGTTTCCGGTGCCAGGCGCAGCCGACATTGCGGAGAATGGCTCTGCGCCTGGCTTGCAGGCACATCGCCCGGAGATTTCCTTATCACTGCATGCCGACGCCGAACGATGTTGCGCTTTCGGTCCGGAACGGCTCGCGAAAAAAAGCCCGGCGTCTTGTGAACGCCGGGCTTTCGGGACAGGCGCCAGGTAGGCGCCGATAATAGATTTTACTAGGCTGCGGCGAGCAGCTCGCGTAACACATAGGGCATGATGCCGCCGTGGCGGTAATAATCGACTTCGATCGCAGTGTCGATGCGCAGCAGCACTTGCACTTCGCGCCGGCTGCCATCCTTGCCCCTGATCACCAGGGTGACGTCCTGCTGCGGCTTGATGGCGCCGTCGATGCCGAGGATGTCGAACTCCTCGTCGCCCTTGATGCCGAGCGAAGTCGCGGTGTCATTGCTCTTGAACTGGCAGGGCAGCACGCCCATGCCGACCAGGTTGGAGCGGTGGATGCGCTCGAAGCTCTTGGCGATGACCGCCTTCACGCCCAGGAGTTGCGTGCCCTTGGCCGCCCAGTCGCGGCTGGAGCCGGTGCCGTATTCCTCGCCGCCGAACACCACTGTCGGCGTGCCCTGGGCGATGTATTTCATCGCGGCGTCGTAGATCGGCAGCGCTTCGCCCGAGGGCTGCATTAGCGTAACGCCGCCCTCGACGCGTCCTCCGTCCGCCTTGAGCGGCACCATCAGGTTCTTGATGCGCACATTGGCGAAGGTGCCGCGCATCATCACTTCATGGTTGCCGCGGCGCGCGCCGTAACTGTTGAAGTCCATCACCGGCACGTCGTGTTCGAGCAGGTACACGCCCGCGGGCGAACTCGGCTTGATCGAGCCGGCCGGACTGATGTGGTCAGTGGTGACGGAATCGCCGAACATGCCCAGGGCGCGCGCGCCGCTGATGTTGCCGACCTTGCCCGGCTGCATGCCGAAGCCTTCGAAGAAAGGCGGCTCGGCGATATAGCTCGACTTGGGCCAGTTGTACACCTGGC
>CAKKSJ010000337.1 GCA_919902965.1 Burkholderiales bacterium | reverse complement strand
GCCGTTGAGCAAACCGCCCGGATCGTTTCTGAGATCCAGCACCAGGCCTTTCAGCTGGCCTTCCTTGTAAAGCGCGTTGATGTGCCGCACCACGTTCTCGCCGGAACGCTCCTGGAACTGCACCACCCGCAGGTAACCGTAGCCTGGCTCGACCAGCTTGGATTTGACGCTCTGCACCTTGATCACGTCGCGCACCAGCGTGATTTCCATGGGCTTGGGCTCGCCCTTGCGCAGCACCGTGAGCTTGATCGAGGTTTGTGGCTTGCCGCGCATGCGCTTGACCGCGTCGTTCAGGCTCATGCCTTTCACCGGCGTATCGTCCAGCCTGATGATTAGGTCGCCGGACTTGATGCCGGCGCGATAGGCGGGCGTGTCTTCGATGGGGGAAACCACTTTGACAAAACCGTCCTCCATGCCCACTTCTATGCCCAGGCCGCCGAACTGGCCTTGCGTGCCGACCTGCAGTTCGCGGAAGGCGTCGCGGTCCAGGTAGGCGGAGTGCGGATCCAGTCCGGTGAGCATGCCGTTGATGGCCTCGGAGATGAGTTTCTTGTCCTCGACAGCTTCGACGTAATTGCTCTTGATCGCGCCAAATACTTCGGCGAAGGAACGCAGCTCCTCCACCGGCAGCGGGGAACGCGCCTCTTCTTTCTGCGCCACGGCGGAGAAATTGAGCGACAGGAACACCCCTGCCAGCGCACCCAGCAGAACCAGTCCCAGTTTCTGGAATTTGTTTTTCATGACAGGCACCATCCTTCTACTTCAAAGACACCCAGCGCAGCGGATCGAAGGCTTTGCCTTGATATCGGATTTCGAAGTATAAACCCGAATCCGGGTTGCCGCCGCTATTGCCGACCGTCGCGACCGCGTCGCCGGCCGCGACCGTATCGCCAACCTGCTTGAGCAGGGCCTCGTTATTGCCGTAGATGGTGAGATAGCTTTGGCCGTGATCAATGATCATCAAGTTGCCGAAGCCGCGCATCCAGTCTGCAAACACCACCCTGCCGAGCGCAACCGCGCGCACCTCCTGGCCGCCGGCTCCACGGATGAACAGACCTTTCCAGCTCAGCCCGCTCTCCTTGCGTGGACTGCCGAAACGGTTGATTAGTTCCCCGCGGGTCGGCAGCCTGAGCTTGCCCTTGAGCGACGCGAATGCCTGGCCAGCGTCGCCTGATTCAGGCAGTCGCTCGTTGCGCAGACCGCCCCTGCCGGGGAAGAGGGCTTTGGCCAGTTCCTCCACCAGGCGCGACAGGCGGGCTTCGTCGCGCTGCAGGGATTTTATCTCCCTGCGCTGCGTGCGTATCTGCGTCGCCAGCCTGGCCAGTACGCGGCGCCGTTCCGCCTGCTGCGCGAGCAGGTCTTTGCGACCTTCGCGCTGGCGCGCTTCCAGTTCCGCGAGTTCGGTGCTTTTCCCGCGTGCTTCACTTGCGAGCTGCGCCAGCGCGGCGAGGTTGACGCGCAGCGCGCGGATGAAATCGGCCTGGGCGCGCGAAATATAGCCGTAGTAGTAGAGTTCGCGCGCGGTCTGGTTGGGGTCGCGCCCGGACAGCAGCAGTTTCAGGTAGCCCTGTTGACCCGAGATGTGGCGCACCGCCAGCAGCTGCCCGAGTTCATGCTGTTGCGCGGCGATGGCTGCCTCCAGTTTGCGCGACTGCTCGGCGAAGCGCCCGAGGTCGGCGCGCGCGGCGCGCTGCCGCGCGCCGATATTGCGCAGCTTGCGATTGGCTTCGGAGACGCCGCGTTCGGATGCGCGCAGCGCGTCGCTCGCCTCCGATCGGTCCTCCACGATGCCGCCCAGATCCTTTTTCAGCTCTTCGATGCGGCCGCGCAGCGCCTCCAGCTCGGCCTCATCGGCGGCGTGCGCCGGATGCGCGCCGGGCAGCGCGATCGCCAGCAGCAATATTTTCGCGCAAGCAGCGGGGCTAGGGCGCAGGCGTTTCATTCATGTCCTGCGCCTCGTGCTGCATCCCGAACGACCTAGTCGCACGCGCGTTTCATTCGGTCAGGGGCTCTTGGCCTTGCCTTGATTTGCTACCGCCTGTGTGGCTTTTTCGATCTCGGCGGCATCGCCGAGGTAGTAGTGGCGCAGGGGCTTGAGCGTGTCGTCCAGTTCGTACACCAGCGGCACGCCGGTGGGAATATTGAGGCCGACGATGTCCTGATCGCTTATCTTGTCCAGGTACTTCACCAGGGCCCGGATGGAATTTCCGTGGGCGGCAATGAGCACGCGCTTGCCCGCGCGGATGTCCGGAGCAATCGCCTGGTTCCAGTAAGGAAGCACGCGCGCCACCGTGTCCTTGAGACATTCGGACAAGGGCAGCTGAGCCGGCGCGAGCCCGCGGTAGCGCGGATCCTTGCCAGGATAACGTTCATCGTCCTGGGTGAGAGCCGGCGGCGCAATATCATAGCTGCGGCGCCAGGTGAGCACCTGCGCGTCGCCGAACTTTGCCGCGGTTTCCGCCTTGTTCAGCCCTTGCAGTGCGCCGTAGTGGCGCTCGTTCAATCGCCAGGAGTGCAGCACCGGTATCCACATCAGATCCATGCGCTCCAGCGCCAGCCACAGGGTCTTGATTGCGCGCCTGAGCACGGAAGTGTGCGCCAGATCGAACACGAATCCCGCCTCCTGCATCAGTTCCCCCGCCGTTTTCGCTTCTTCCACGCCTTTGTCGGTTAAATCGACGTCGGTCCAGCCGGTGAAACGGTTTTCCTTATTCCAGACGGACTCGCCGTGTCTGAGCAGGATGATTTTTTTCATGAGGGTCACTTTTTACCGTACGGTAGGCTTGCGATTATTTTATAATATTCCTGCGCCGGATACCTGAACAGCCCGCTCCGGCGCGAGATATTTTCGATTTGGCCAATATACAGGGGTCTACAAGGGTCGGTGGGGCGGGCCCCTTCCGTTTTCAGCCGGATCCCCCCGCATTTTGCAATGACCTACTGGGAGTGTGCGTGAAATTCGTACTGGACAATATTTTTCTCGTCGCGATCGCCTTGGTCAGCGGTTCGATGCTGCTGTGGCCGCTGCTGCGGCGCAGGACAGGTGGACCTTCGGTCAATACGCTCGAGGCGACGCAGATGATCAACCGGCAGGACGCGCTGATGCTGGACGTGCGCGAACAGGCCGAATATGCGCAGGCGCACATCCTCAACGCGCGTGGACTGCCCTTGTCGCAACTGGAAGCGCGCATAGGCGATCTAGAGAAATTCAAAGACAAACCGCTGATCGTGTATTGCGCCACCGACAATCGTTCGAGCACAGCCGTGGTAACCCTCAAGAAGCACGGCTTTGCCAACGTGTTCACCTTGAGCGGCGGATTCGCGGCCTGGCAGAGCGCCGGTCTGCCGGTGCAGAAATAGGATTTCCTTATGACCAATGTCCGCATGTACAGCACCGCCGGCTGCCCGTATTGCCAGCGCGCGGAAATGCTGCTCAAGTCCAAGGGCGTTGCCGAAATCGAGAAAATCCGCATCGATCTCGATCCCGTGCGGCGGGATGAGATGATGGAGAAAACCGGCAGGCGCACCGTACCGCAGATTTATATAAATACGCTACACGTCGGCGGATTCGACGATTTGGCGGCGCTCGATCGCGCCGGCAAGCTGGATCCGCTGCTGCGCGGCGGGAGCTGAAGCCGGCGGCACCTTCTTTCAATCACGGGAACCACTATGGACGAACCGCAGCAGCAGCCGACATTCGGCATCGAGAAAATTTACATCAAAGACCTGTCCCTGGAAATCCCGCATGCGCCGGAGGTGTTCCTTTCCGGCGACCAGCCGCAAGTCGACGTGCAGCTGCATAACGAGGGCACGTCCATAGGCGAGGGTCTGTACCAGGTGGTGTTGACCGTCACCGTCACGGCGAAGGCGGGCGACAAGACCATGTTTCTGGTTGAGGCGGCGCAGGCCGGCATTTTCCAGGTCCGCAACGTGCCGGAATCAGATCTGGAGCCGCTGCTCGCGACTGCCTGTCCGAATATACTTTTCCCCTATGCCAGAGAGGCGGTGTCGGACGTCATAGGCCGCGCTGGATTCCCGCCGGTGTATCTGGCGCCGGTGAACTTCGAGGCAATTTACCTGCAACGGCTGCAGCAGGCGCAGGAGCAGGCCAAACCGAAAATCGAAATCGCGCACTAAGGGGCAGGGCAAGGGAATGCGCCGCTTTATTTTCCTGATTTTGCTGTTTGCCGCCCCGGTTGTCCTGGCGGGGGAATTCCGCTCGATCGGCGAAACTGCAGTGCCCATGTACGATGCGCCCTCGGTCAAAGCGAAGCCGCTGTTTGTCGCGAGCAAATTTTACCCGGTGGAAATCATCGTCCAGGTCGACAACTGGACCAAGGTGCGCGATGTCACCGGCGATCTCGCCTGGGTGGAGAGGAAAAGCCTTTCCGATACCCGTACCGTGGTGATTACCGCGGCGCTAGCAGATGTGCGCCAGAACGCGGACGATGGCGCGGCGCTGGTGTTTCAGGCTCGCCAGGGCGTTGCGCTGGAAGTTGTGGAACTGGGCGTGGGTCCCTGGGTCAAGGTGCTGCACCGCGGCGGCCAGACCGGGTTCGTGCGCGCGAGCCAGATCTGGGGACTTTAGCTTCTCTTCCAGACCCTGGACTATGAAGATTTCCGTACTCGGCGCCGGCGCCTGGGGCACGGCGATCGCCACCATCCTCAGCGCGCGACATGAGACGGTACTGTGGGGGCGCGACCCGGAGCAATGCCGGGATATCGCTGCGGCCAGACGCAATCAGCGCTATCTGCCTGAAATCGCGTTGCCGCCGCAACTCGCGATAGAGCCCGAATTTGCCAGCGCCGTTTCCGCTGCCGAATTGGTGCTGGTGGCAACGCCGACTGCGGCGCTGCGCGACATGCTCGTGCGTCTGGCGCCCCTGCGAAAACCCGTAGTGTGCTTGTGCAAAGGCTACGAACCGCAAAGCGCCGAGTTGCCGCACCAGATCGCGGCGCAAGTGCTCGCGCCCGGCAGCGTATTCGGCGCCTTGTCCGGCCCCAGCTTTGCGCTGGAAGTCGCACGCGGATTGCCGACGGCGCTGACGCTGGCCTCGGCCGATGCGGATTTCAGCCAAGCCACTGCGCGCGCGCTGCACGCTTCGCGATTGCGCGTGTACTTCAGCAGCGATCTGGTCGGGGTGGAAATCGGCGGCGCGGTAAAGAATGTCATGGCCATCGCCACCGGCATCGCCGACGGCCTGGACCTGGGTGCCAATGCGCGCGCGGCACTGATCACCCGCGGCCTGGCGGAAATTACGCGCCTGGGGGTCAGACTCGGCGGCCGCCCCGAGACCTTCACCGGATTGACGGGCGCCGGTGACTTGATTTTAACCTGTACCGGGGAGCTGTCGCGCAACCGGCGCGTCGGACTCAGCCTGGCGCGCGGCAAGAAACTCGTTGAAGTCCTGCGCGAGTTGGGCCATGTCGCCGAGGGGGTGCATACCGCCGCAGCGGTGGAGCGACGCGCGCTGGAACTCGGTGTCGACATGCCGATCACACGCTCGGTATGCGCTGTGCTGTTTGGCGGTGTTTCCCCGCGCGAGGCGGTGGAGCAGCTGCTGTCGCGCGATCCAGGAGAGGAAACCTAGGGTCTGTTGACTAGCGTTTGATCGAATTTCTCGATTTTCTAGAGCCTGCTACTTCGCCCCGGCAAAACCCAGCTGGCGCCAGGCTTCGTACACCGCCACGGCGACCGCGTTGGAAAGATTCAGGCTGCGATTGCCGGGCCGCAGAGGCAGGCGCAGGCGCTGCTCCTGAGGCACCTTGTCGAATATTTCCGCCGGCAGGCCGCGGGTCTCGGGCCCGAACAGAAGAACGTCATCTTCCCGGTACTCGGGCTCGGTGTAAGGGCGCAGCGCATGTGTGGAAAAAGCGAACAGGCGCCGGCCCTGCAGGGTGTCGCAAGCCGTTCGCCAGTCCTTGTGCACGATCAGTGTGGCGTACTCATGATAGTCGAGGCCGGCACGCTTCAATTCACGGTCCTCGAGCTGAAAGCCCAGTGGCTCGATCAGGTGCAAGCGGGCGCCGGTGTTGGCGGCAAGCCGGATGATATTGCCGGTATTGGGGGGAATTTCCGGCTGGTAGAGAACGATATCAAGCACCGCGTGGCGTCCGGGCGACCACCCAGTTCTCCACCCGCGCGGCGCCGCTGCGCTTGAGCGTGCGCGCGAATTCGTCCAGGGTCGCGCCGGTGGTCATCACATCGTCGACCACCGCGACGCGCAAACCCGCAAGCTCGCCATCGCAGGCAAAGGCCCCGCGCATATTGGCCGCGCGCTCGCGCCAAGGCAAGTCCGCCTGCGCTGCGGTGTTGCGCACGCGCCGCGCGCGCTGCGCATCCATGGCGATGCCGGTGAGTTGCGACAGCGTTTTGGCGATTTCGGCGGCCTGATTGAAGCCGCGCTCGGCCAGGCGCAGCGGGTGCAGGGGCAGGGGCAGGATCAGGTCCACGCCGACCGCGCGGCCGATGCCTAGGTGCATCTGCCGCGCGAACAGTCCGGCGAGCGCCAGTTGCCCGCCATACTTGAAAGACTGAATCAGCGCATCCACCGGGTAGGCGTAGACGAAGGCGGCGCGACTGGCGTCGTAGTGGGGCGTAGCCGAGAGGCAAGCGCCGCACTCCACATTGTCGGCGCCGGCCAGCGCGCAGCGCGGGCAGGCCGACGCGGCCCAGGGAAGTTCGCGCGCACAAGCCTGGCATAACAGCTGTTCGCCGCTCGCTGCCTGGCATAGCAGGCAATCCTGGGCGAGCAGGGTTGCGCCGATCTTTCTGCCGATATTCAAAAACGGACGCAGCGAAATTGACAAGTGGAAATGCTTCCCCGAAGATGCGCTGGTCGCACTAGCGAGGAAAGATTAACCATGAACAAGGTCCTGGTCAAATGAAACCCATCATGGCTCTAGCCGGCGATCTCGCCGCAGGAAAAACCAGCAGCCAGGCCCTGGTCGAGGACGCGCTCGTGCGCATCGCCGCGCCCGCCGGCGAGGGCGCGCGCGTATTTCTGCGCACCCACCGTGAAGTTGCGCTGGCCGAAGCCAGGGCGAGCGACACCTTGCGCGCGCACGCTATCGTTCCCTCGCCGCTTGCGGGCATACCGGTGTCGGTAAAGGATTTGTTCGATGTCGCCGGCGACATCACGCGAGCCGGTTCCAAGGCGCTTGCCGATTCGGCTCCGGCCGGGAGCGATGCCGCCGTGGTGCGGCGGCTGCGCCAGGCGGGGGCGATCATCGTGGGCCGCACCAATATGGTCGAATTCGCCTTCTCGGGCCTGGGCCTCAACCCGCATTACGGCACGCCGAAAAATCCCTGGGACCGGGCTGTCGGCCGCATTCCAGGCGGATCTTCCTCGGGCGCTGCGATATCGGTTACGGACGGCATGGCGGCGATGGGCCTGGGCACGGACACGGGCGGCTCGGTGCGCATCCCCGCGGCGCTGTGCGGGCTCGCCGGCTTCAAGCCCACGGCCAGGCGCATCTCCAAGGCGGGAACCTTCCCGCTCTCGACCACGCTGGATTCGATCGGCCCGATCGCAGCGAGCGTGAGCTGCTGTGCCCTCGTGGACAGCCTGCTCGCGGACGATGCGCCGCAACTGCCGCCCGCCCTGCCCTTGAAGGGCTTGCGCCTTGGCGTGGTGCAGGACTATGTTCTGGACGGTCTGGATCGCGACGTGGCGCAGGCCTTCGGCGCCGCGCTCGCGCGCCTGTCGCGGGCCGGAGCGAGCGTAAGCGAGCTCCGTTTTGAAGCCCTGCTGCAGTTGCCGCAGATCAATCACAAGGGTGGCCTGGTGGTGGCCGAGGCCTATGCGGTGCATCGTGAACTGATCGCGCGGCGCAAGGACGCGTACGACCCGCGCGTCGTCTCCAGAACTCTGCGCGGCGCCGACATCAGCGCGGCCGAATACATCGACGTCCTGAGCCGGCGCGCTGCCATGATCGCCGAGAGTGCGCGCCTGGCCGCGCCCTACGACGCATTGCTGATGCCCACGGTCACCATGGTCGCGCCGCCGATCGCACCGCTGGAGACCGACGATCAGCTTTATGGCAAGACCAATCTCGCCATGCTGCGCAATCCCAGCGTGGTGAATTTTCTCGACGGCTGCGCCCTCTCCATCCCCTGCCATGAACCGGGGTCGGCGCCGGTGGGCCTGATGGTGGTCGGACAAAGCGGCGAGGACCGGCGCCTGCTCGCGGTGGGTTTGGCGCTAGAGTCGGCGTTGCGCGCGTGAGCGCCGGCGCCGGCGCGATCGCGGCGTGGATTCCCGGGGACAGGCGCTGAACGCACCATTGATCGACCGCCGTGCGGCGCGCCGCGCCAGTTCCCGCGCCGCCGGCAGTTATGCCGGCGCGGCGGTGCTCGCGCGTGAAGTGGAAACGCGCATGCTGGAGCGGCTGCAGTACATCAAGCTCGCGCCCGCGCGCATACTCGATGCGGGCAGCGGCGAAGGCCACGGTGCCGGGCATCTGGCCCGCGCCTATCCCGAGGCGCAGGTGCTGGGACTGGATTTCGCCTATCCAATGCTGCAGGCAGCGCGCCGCCGTGACCACTGGCTGCAAAGAGTATTCAAGCGCGCGCGCATCGATTTGCTGTGTGCCGATTTTGCCGCCGTGCCCCTGCCGGCGGCCAGCGTCGATCTCGTATGGTCCAATCTGGCCCTGCATTGCGCCGGCGATCCGCAGCCGGCCTTGAAGGAACTGCGCCGGGTGCTCAAGCTGGGGGGGCTGCTGATGTTCAGTTGCTACGGACCGGATACCCTGAAGGAGCTCAATCGCGCGTTTGCCGCGGGCGATGCCGCCGCGCATGTGCACGGGTTCATCGACATGCACGATCTGGGCGACATGCTCTCTGCCTGCGGATACGCCGCGCCGGTGATGGATATGGAACTCATCACCCTGACCTACGCCGATGTCGATGCCCTGCTCGCCGATCTGCGCGCCAGCGGCCAGGTGAATGTGCTCGCCGCGCGCAGGCGCGGCCTCACCGGCAGGGGCGCGTTCAGCGCGATGCGTTCCGCTTACGAGCATTTGCGCCGCGACGGCAGGCTGCCGGCAAGCTTCGAAATTGTCTACGGCCACGCCTGGAAGCCGCAGCCGCGGCTGGCCGAGGACGGACGCGCGATTGTCAGGCTGGAACCGCCGCGCGCGAGGCGCGCGTGATTCGATTTCCTGATTCGCCGATCACCCGCAGGAATGGGCAAAAAGCTTGATTAAGCCCCCTACCTGTGTTAACGTACCGAACTTTTTTTGCCGGGCCCCCCGTCTTACGAAGGAGCGGGGGATGCCCTATCGGCGCGGGGTATCGCGCCGCTTAGGGTCAGAAAAAGACAGAACAGACGCCCCCCGGCGGAGTTCGTGTTATTGATCGCGTTGAGCTGCCGTAGCTTCCGCTATCGGTTCTTGAGGGTATGAGGAAATCATGAATAACAAACTGGGACGACTGACGGGCGGCCTGCTGCTGGCGCTCTACACGGGCTTGGCCTCTGCCGCCTTCCAACTCAATTTTCAGCCGCCGGTGACCCGGATCGCGAGTGAAATCTACGATCTGCACATGCTGATGATGTACGTCATCCTGGTAATCTTCTGCGTCGTCTTCGGCGTGATGTTCTATTCGATCTACGCCCATCGCAAATCAGTCGGCCACAAGGCTGAGCAGTTTCATGAGAACACCACGGTGGAGATCATCTGGACGGTCGTTCCGTTTGTGATCCTCATCGGCATGGCCTGGCCCGCGACCAAAACCCTGATTGCATTCAAGGACACCGCCAATCCGGACATTACCATCAAGGCCACCGGCTATCAGTGGAAATGGGGCTACGATTACCTCAAGGGTGAAGGCGAGGGCCTTGCCTTCCTGTCCGCGCTCTCCACGCCGCAGGATCAAATCCAGAACCGCAAACCGAAAGGCGAGAACTACCTGTTGGAGGTGGACAACCCGCTGGTGGTGCCGGTGGGCAAGAAAGTGCGCGTACTCACCACCGCCAACGATGTCATCCATTCTTTCTGGGTGCCGGCATTCGGCATCAAACAGGACGCCATTCCGGGCTTCGTGCGCGATACCTGGTTCAAGGCGGACAAGGAAGGCA
>CAKKSJ010000336.1 GCA_919902965.1 Burkholderiales bacterium | reverse complement strand
GCAATCGCTTGAGCTTGCCAAAGCCCTTCATCCACTCCGGCTCGCTTGCGTAGGCACGCCCAGTGTCGAGCACCAGCTTGTCGCGCAATGCCTCCGTGACGAATTCCTTAAGCGATTGACCGCGCTGGGCCGCGGTAGCTTTCGCTTTGCGGAAAAGCGGATCGGGGAGTTCTAATGTTGTCTTCATTTGCCCATATTGCCATATTTACGGGACGCTTGCCAAGCACGGCGCCAAAGAGGATGAAGCTGGGCACTGGTCCGAGCACATCCGTTTGCATACGTCACCGGAAATGCTACCAAACTCGTAGGGGAGTATCAGAGTGGCTGACCTTGACGTTGCGAAATTCCGCGCGCGACAACAGACTCGTCACCGCTGATTCAGCGAGTTCCCTATGTTGCGATGGTCCGATGACTATCTCGGCGATAACATCAGCATGTTTGTCCAGAGGCAATGCAAAGTATGGCGTAATTCCCAGATGACACCTTTCAGCGCCGGACACAGCAAGCCAAGGCGGCGCGCGAGTCGGTGCTGATCGAAATGGCGAGCTTGAGAAGGCGGCACGCGTTGCCTCTCGCTCGCGTCCTACCAATCCAAGTTTCAGCGTTTAGCAAGGTCATACGGGCCAAGCTTCGGGACCGCTCCTCGACTTTCGCGAAAGATTACCTGCGCTCGGTCGTGGACGAGGTTCGCATCGAGGGGAAAGCGGCAATCGTTTCGGGCGGGTACGAGCGGCTGATCGCAGCGGTGGCAAACAAGAAACAGGACATCGTTCCAGTGCCCTCTTTTATGCGTGGATGGCGCGCCCGACAGGAGTCGAACCTGTGACCTTTGGCTTCGGAAACCAACACTCTATCCAGCTGAGCTACGGGCGCGTAGGCCGAAGTATACCGGCTTTTGCCGGGTGCCTGCGTGCCGCAATGCTTTTAAGCGCGTGCGAATTGCGACTATAATGCGCGCGATTGCAACGACTTAGAGCAGGAAGCCCATGAGCCAGAACGAGCATGCCGGGGAGCACGAAAGCCCGATCAAGACGCCCAAGCAACTGATCTTCACCGTTTTGCTCGCTTTCCTGGTGCCGATTCTGCTCATCGTCATGCTTTCGCAGTTCATCGCCAACATTCGCAGCGTCGACATGGACAGCGCGGCGATGTCGCCCAACGCCGTGGCCACGCGTCTGAAACCGGTGGGTGATCTGGCTTTCGCCGAGGCCGGCGCAAGTGCGACAGCCGGTCCCAGAAGCGGCGAGGAAATCTACAAAGCAGTATGCAGCGCCTGCCACGCGACCGGCGCTGCCAACGCGCCGAAGTTCGGCGACAAGGACAGATGGGCGCCCCTGCTCAAGGAAGGCCAGAAGCTGCTGGTAGAGACGGCAATCAAAGGCGTGAGGGCGATGCCGCCGCGTGGCGGCGGCGCGGATTTGAGCGACCTGGAGGTGGAACGCGCGGTGGTCTATATCGCCAATGCCGCCGGCGCCAAGTTCAAGGAGCCGACGGCAGCAGTGACGCAGGACAAAGCGGCGGTAGCCGCCCCCGCCGCGGCCGGAGCAAACGGCAAGAAAATCTACGAAACCACCTGCCTGGCCTGTCACGCCGCCGGCGTGGCCGGCGCGCCCAAGGCGGGCGACAAGCCCGCCTGGGCGGCGCGGCTCGCGGCCGGCATGAACGCGCTCTATGCAAACGCGCTCAAGGGCAAAGGCGCTATGCCCGCCAAGGGCGGCAACACCGCGCTCGCCGACGCCGATGTCAAAGCGGCCGTCGATTACTTGGCCGCGCTGGCGAAGTAGCCATCGGGGAAACGCCGGGTTGAAAAAAGCGGCTGGTCTGCCGGCCGTTCTGCGCGCGGCTGCGGCTTAGTTCACGCGCAGTCCCCTGAGCGCACCCGTGCCGGGTCGCTGTTAGAATCAGCCTGTCTGCTTAACGGGTTTCGCGCGCTGCGCTCGGCACCATGAAAATTGCGATCATTCTTGATCCGCTGGACGACATCAAGACCTACAAGGATACGAGCTACGCGATGATGGCGGAGGCGGCCGCGCGCGGGCACGCGCTGCACGTCCTGATGCAGGACGGCGTGATGTGGAAGGGCGGGCGCGTCATCGGCGAGTCGTGCCGACTTGAGCTGACCGGCGACAAGGAGCGCTGGTATCGCATCGATCTGCCGCGCGAGGACGCGCTTGCGGACTTCGACGCAGTGCTGATGCGCAAGGACCCGCCATTCGACATGGAGTACGTCACTGCCACCTGGCTGCTGGAACTGGCCCAGCGCGAGGGCGCCAGGGTGTTCAACGATCCGCGCGCGCTGCGCGATCACAGCGAGAAACTGGCGATCGCGGAGTTCCCGCAGTTCACCGCACCGACGCTGGTGACGCGCATGGAAAAGCAGATCCACGATTTCATCGACGCCCATGCCGACGTGGTGGTGAAGCCCCTGGACGGCATGGGCGGCGCGCAGGTGTTCCGCGTAACCGACACCGACCCCAACCGCTACGTGATCGTCGAGACAATCACCTGGCACGGCACGCGCTCGATCATGGCGCAGCGCTACATCCAGCAAATACGCGAGGGCGACAAGCGCATCCTCCTGATCGCCGGCGAAGCAGTTCCCTACAGCCTCGCGCGCATCCCCAAGGAGGGCGAGACGCGCGCCAATCTGGCTGCCGGCGGCAGGGGTGTGGCGCTGCCCCTGTCGGCGCGCGATCTGGAAATCGCCCGTGCGCTCGGGCCGCAACTGGCGCGGCGCGGCCTGCTGCTGGTGGGGCTGGACGTGATCGGCGACTACCTCACCGAAGTCAATATCACCAGCCCGACCTGCTTCCAGGAAATCCGCGAGCAGACCGGCTGCAACGTCGCCGCGCTGTTCATCGACGCGCTGGAGAAAGCATGCTCGGCCTGAAGCGATATTCCCAGTCAATCATTTAATTCAAGAGAATTTGCCATGGTCGGAATTCTTATCGTTGCCCACGGCGCCTTTGGCGAAGCCCTGATCCATTGCGCGGGCCACGTAATGGGCAAGCGCCCGCCGCAGGTGCTCCAGCTCGGCGTCACAATACACGACGATCCGGAGGCGATTCTGCCGCAGGCCAAAGAACTGGTGAAACTGCTGGACGAAGGCGACGGGGTGCTGGTGTTCAGCGACATCCTCGGCGCCACGCCTTCCAATATCGCCACGCGCCTGCTCGAGCCGGGCCGGGTCGAGGGGATTTCCGGGGTCAATCTGCCGATGCTGATCCGCGCCCTGACCTATCGCGAGGAAGCGCTCGCCAGCGTGGCCGAGAAAGCCATTAGCGGCGGCGTGGCGGGAGTGGTTCATTTGAATACCGATGCCTGCAATGCCGCAAATCGATATTGAAATCGTCAACAAGCTCGGGCTGCACGCGCGCGCGGCGGCCAAGCTGACCCAGCTCGCGAGCGGGTATCAGAGCGAGATCTGGCTCACGCGCAACGGCCGCCGCGTCAACGCCAAGAGCATCATGGGCGTGATGATGCTCGCCGCGGGCAAGGGCGCGAAGATTAGCGTGGATACGGACGGCAGCGACGCCGACGCGGCGCTGCAGTCCATCCTGCAGTTGATCGAAGGCAAATTCGGAGAAAGCGAGTGAGCTTTACCCTACACGGTGCGGGCGTAGGCGGCGGCATCGCGATCGGCCAGGCGCATCTGATTTCCAGCGTACCGCTGGAGGTGGCGCATTACGCAGTCGCGCCCGAGCACCTGGAGCTCGAGGTAATGCGCTTCTCGACTGCGGTGGACAAGGTGCGCGCGGAGTTCCAGAGCTTGCGCCGCAACGTCCCCGCGAGCGCCCCGGCCGAATTCGGCGCCTTTCTGAGCCTGCATCTGATGATCCTCGATGATGCGACCCTGTCGCAGGCGCCGCGCGAGCTGATCCGCAGCCTGCGCTGCAACGCCGAATGGGCGCTGGTGCAGCAGATGGATAATCTGGTGGCGCAGTTCGACAAAATCGAAGACCCCTACCTGCGTGAAAGAAAAGCCGATGTGGTGCAGGTGGTCGAGCGCACGCTCAAGGCGATGCAGGAGCAGCCCGGGCGCGCCAGCACACCGGCGCAGGAGGCGAGCCTGATCGTGGTGGCGCACGACCTGTCGCCGGCGGACATGATCCTGTTCAAGCAGCACCAATATGCGGGTTTTGTCACCGACCTGGGTGGCGTCACCTCGCATACCGCGATCCTGGCGCGCAGCCTCAACATCCCGGCCATCGTCGGCGCGCACTCGGCGCGGCGCATGGTTCAGGACGGCGAACTGGTGATCGTCGACGGCGTGCACGGCGTGCTCATCGTCGACCCGGACGAACGCGTGCTCGACGAGTACAGGCAGCGCCAGCGGCAGATCGAACTGGGACGGCAAAAACTCAAGCGCATCCGCTCCACGCCCACCACCACCCGCGACGGAACCACGGTGGACCTGCATGCCAATATCGAGCTGCCGCAGGACATCGAGCAGGTGCGCGAGTCGGGCGCCACCGGCGTGGGCCTGTTCCGCAGCGAGTTCCTGTTCCTCAATCGCGACGATCTGCCCGGCGAGGACGAGCAGTTCGA
>CAKKSJ010000335.1 GCA_919902965.1 Burkholderiales bacterium | reverse complement strand
GTCGCCACCTGCGGGTCGGTGAACACCACCGCCGGCATCGTCGCCAGGTCAAGCGTTGCCTCGCCGCCGCTCATGTTGACCGCTGCGCGCGTGCCGCCGGCCGCGGCGACATAGACGAACTGCGGCTGGTCGGTGCAGTCGCCGGCTGCGTAAATGTGCGGCGCGCTGGTACGCATGTGCTCGTCGATTACGATGGTGCCCTGGGGGCCGAGTTTCACGCCGGCATGCTCCAGGCCCATGGCGCGGGTGTTGGGCGAGCGGCCGATGGCAACCAGCAACTTGTCGGCGCGCAACTCGCCGTGGTTGGTGGCGAGCACGAACTCGCCGTTCGCATAGGACACGGCGCTCGCCTGGGTTTGCGTGCGCACCTCGATGCCTTCGGCGCGAAAAGCCGCCGTCAGCGCTGTGCCGATGGCCGGGTCTTCGCGGAACAACAGGGTATGGCGGGCGAGCAGCGTGACCTCGCTGCCGAGCCGCGCGTAGGCTTGCGCGAGTTCCACCGCCACCACCGAGGAGCCGATCACGGCGAGGCGTTGTGGAATGGCTGGGCTTACGAGTGCCTCGGTCGAAGTCCAGTAGGGCGCGTCCTTGAGGCCGGTAATGGGCGGGATCATGGGGCTGGCGCCGGTCGCGATCAGGCAGCGATCGAAGGACAGCTCGCGTTCGGCGCCCGTGGCGAGCCGGACGAGCAGCGTGTGGCCGTCCTTAAAGCGGGCTTCGCCTTTGAGCACGGTGATCGCCGGGTTGCCCGCCAGGATGTCTTCGTACTTCGTCTGGCGCAGTTCGTCCACCCGCCCTTGCTGCTGCGCGAGCAGCCGTTCGCGGTCAATGACCGGGTGACCCGCGGTGATACCCGCATCAAAAGGGCTCGTACGGCGCAGGTGGGCGATATGGGCCGCGCGAATGAAAATCTTCGATGGCACGCAGCCGATGTTGACGCAGGTGCCGCCGATCACGCCGCGCTCGATCAGCGTGACTTCGGCGCCGTTGTCGGCGGCCTTGAGTGCCGCCGCCATGGCCGCGCCGCCGCTGCCGATCACGGCGATGCGGAGTCCAGCATCAGTTGTATTGGTTCCGCGCGCGCCGCGCTGGCCTTGCCAGTCGAGCATGCATTTCTCCTTCCGGGTATGCAAGTGATGGTGTAACGTTACTTCCGTACTCAAGTACGGAGTCAAGCCTAATGTCGAAACACACCACGACGGCCGGGATCACGGTCGGCCAGCTCGCCCGGGCCGCGGCGGTGAACGTCGAAACGGTGCGCTATTACCAGCGCATCGGACTGCTGCCTCTGCCGCGCCGGAATTTCGGCAGCATCCGCCGGTATTTGGCGGACGACCTGAAGCGCGTCCGCTTTGTCAAGCGGGCGCAGAAATTGGGGTTCTCGCTCGACGAGGTCGCCCTGCTCCTGGGGCTGTCGGACGGCAGGCACTGTGCCGAGACCAAGGCACTGGCCGAGACCAGGCTGGCCGTGGTGGAAGAGAAAATCGCCGATCTCGAGGCGATTCGGCAGGCGCTGAAGGGCTTGATCGCCAAGTGTTCCAAGGGCAGCCGCGGCTGCGGCTGTCCGGTTATCGATGCCTTGATCGAGGAAGAATCGTGAGCGGCCGCAGCGATGGCTGAAATCGATCTGCTGCGCGTATTGGGCCTTCCCGTCGCGTTGGGGC
>CAKKSJ010000334.1 GCA_919902965.1 Burkholderiales bacterium | reverse complement strand
CCGCACCGGGCGGTTCGAGAAGTTGAGGTCATGAGAGACGGGGTACGCCGAGGCGCGCGAAGTACGCAATGGTGAGCACCCGCTTGATGTCGCCATCGCTGTTACGCCACCAGCAGCGGGAATTCGCAGCCACCCGCTGCGCTACGTGGGTAGGTGCGCCCAGTTTCCGCAGTTCCCGGTACATGGTCGTGCCTCGCTTCCAGTGTTTGAGTTGGATCGCCCGGAGCCGATGCCTCAGCCATTCATCCAGCGCGCGCCAGATGCCCGGCGTTTGCGCCAGCCCGAAATAGGCTTTCCAACCCAAAAGGTAAGACCGCAGTCGTTTGATGACCGCCGCCATGCCGCGCCCGCCCGAGCGCAGGGTCAGTTGCCGCACCCGTTGCTTGAACGTCGCCAGCGCTTTGGCAGCCACCTTGCGTTTGACCTCGCCCTTGGTAAACCAGAAGCTGTAGCCCAGAAACTTGCGTCCCGTGACGCGCGCCACCGCACTCTTGGTCTCGTTGACCTTGAGCCGTAGCTTGGCATAGCACCGCCGCAGCAGCGCCATCACCCGTTCGCCGGCCTTCTGACTGCGCACATACACATTGCAGTCGTCGGCATAGCGCGCAAAGCAATGCCCGCGCCGTTCCAGCTCCTTATCCACTTCGTCCAGCAGGACGTTGGCCAAGAGCGGCGACAGCGGCCCGCCTTGCGGCGTGCCCTGATACCGCTCCAGCACCACGCCATCGCTCATGATGCCGCTGTTCAGGTACGCCCGAATCAGCCGGATCACTCCAGCCTCAGGGATGCGCTTCTGTAGACGGTCGATGAGAATGTCGTGATTGACCCGGTCAAAGAACTTCTCCAGATCAACATCGACCACAACCCTCCGTCCGGAGCGCACGTACGCCTGCGCGGCAAGAACCGCATCGTGCGCACGCCGTCCGGGTCGGAAGCCGTAGCTGTGCTCGCTGAATTTCGGATCGAGAATCGGCTGCAGTACCTGCAGCAAGGCTTGCTGGATTAACCGATCCGTCACCGTCGGGATGCCAAGCTCGCGCTCGCCACCCTCGGGTTTCGGGATCGTTACCCGTCGCACCGGACTAGGCCGGTACGTCCCCCGCAGCAGTTGCTCTCGCAGCATCGGCCAGGCGGTGACGAGTTGGCGGGCGGTCTGATCAATGTCCAGTCCGTCCACGCCCGCCGCCCCCTTGTTCGCCCGCACGCGCTTGAACGCCTGCCGCAGGTTCTCTCTCGTCAGCGCCGCTTGCAGCAGCGCCGACCCTGTGCCCTCGGTGTCGTGTCGCGTGCGGCACGCTTCGTCGCTGGCAGGATCGCACCCGGCTTCACCGTGCGTTACACCTACCTGCCCCGCTGACGCGGGCATCTGACGCCTTGCTTGCTGCATCGACATGGCCTCGAACACTTCTCCTCGTTTAGCCCTTCGCCCCGTACCGGCAGCTACTACGGCCTCTGCTGACTTCTCGCTCCGCGTTGCCACGTCGGCCTTTCAGCCATCAGGCGAGATCTCCCCAGGTAAGAACGCACTCCTTCACCGCACAACCGCCGGATCTACGCCACCTCGCCTTGATCACAAGAGCTTCGCGGTTTATGGCCCGCTCGCCCTGCCAGGCAACGCCTTCTATCCGGTTCTTGTTCATCGGCTCACAGCTTCGCTCCACGCTTCCTTCCCACACTCAGTCACCCTCATGCAGTTGCGCTTCACTTCGTTCGTCGTGATCAACTTACGGCGGGACTTTCACCCGCAGGAGTGCGCCCATGCTGGGCGCACCGTAAAAAAAAGCCGGGGCATGCCCCGGCTTTTTTTCACCTGTTCAGAATTATTTCTTCTTGCGAAAATCGTCATGACACGCCTTGCAGGCCTTGCCGGTCGCGCCGAACTGCGACTTGACGGCATTCAGATCCCCGCCCTTGGCGGCCTGGGCAAGTTTGCTCATTTCCTGTTGCATTTTTTCAGCGGCTGATTTGAATTTCGCAGCGTCGGACCAGATCTCGGGTTTGGCGTCCGTGTCGCCCTTGTCGCTTCCCGCAACGAAGCCGTCCCAGGGCAGTTTCGATATTTGTTCGGCGACGGCAGCATTCCTGGCGACCTCGTCCTTGTTGTAGGCTTGCTCGCCCTTTACCACCGGTCCAAGGCGGCCGAAATGCTGGGCCATCACAAACAGCGCGGACTGGCGGTACTTGATCGCGTCCTCCGTCTTCTTGAATGGCGCCTGCGCATGCGCGGCAACTGCGATGCCCAAGGCCAGAAACACACCAACAACCAACTGCGATAATGACTTCATGAAAACTCCTTCCGAGCGTTATTATGTCGGGGCCCTGCCTGGCCCAAATGTTTACAGCGGCCCGAGTGTACCCAATTCCAGCCGGCCAGTCTTGCCTTGCTCAAGGCTAGCGGACTAGCCAGCCTCGCGCAGGCCAACCCGGGTCCTGGCGCATACAGCGCGGCGGACGTATTTATTCCAGGGCAAAAAAAGAAACGGGCCGCGTGCGGCCTAGATGCGCTTGGCCAGTTCCGCAGCCTTGCCGATGTAGGTCGATGGCGCAAGCGCGAGCAGGCGCTGCCGCTCCGCTTCCGGAACGGCGAGTTGGCCGATGAATTGCCGCAAGGACTCGGGCGTAATGCCTTTGCCGCGGGTGAGCGCTTTCAACTGCTCGTAGGGCTCGGGCAGGCCGTAGCGGCGCATCACCGTCTGCACTGCCTCGGCGAGCACCTCCCAGGTCGCGTCCAGGTCGGCGCGCATAGCCGCCGGATTGGCCTCCAGCTTGTTCAGGCCTTTGAGACAGGAGACCAGGCCGAGAAGACTGTAGCCCAGGGCCACGCCCAGGTTGCGCAATACGGTCGAATCGGTCAGGTCGCGCTGCCAGCGCGACAGCGGCAATTTGGCGGACAGGTGGTGCAGCAGCGCATTGGCCAGCCCCAGATTACCCTCGGAGTTTTCGAAGTCTATCGGATTGACTTTGTGCGGCATGGTTGAAGAACCGACCTCGCCGGCGATCACCCTCTGCTTGAAATAGCCGAGCGAGACATAGCCCCAGATGTCCCGGTCCAGATCGATCAGCACGGTATTCGCGCGTGCGCAGGCATCGAACAATTCGGCCAGGGTGTCATGCGGTTCTATCTGGGTGGTGTAGGGATTGAACTCCAGGGACAGCGCTTCGACGAAGTTGCCCGCAAAACCTTCCCAGTCGAACGCGGGATAGGCGACGAGATGCGCATTGTAGTTGCCCACCGCACCGTTGATCTTGCCCGTCAGGCTGACCGCTGCGATAGCCGCGCGCGCGCGCGCCAGCCGGTGAACCACATTGGCCATCTCCTTGCCCAGCGTGGTCGGGGTGGCCGCTTGACCGTGTGTGCGCGCGAGCATCGGCTCGTCTGCAAGTTCATGCGCCAGGATGCGCAGCTTGTCCACGACCTGATCCAGCGCCGGCAGCAGCACCTGCGCGCGCGCATCGCTGAGCATCAGCGCATACGCCAGATTATTGATGTCCTCCGAGGTGCAGGCGAAATGGATGAACTCGGCCGCCCCTGCGACCTCGGCCTGCGCTGCGAAGCGCTCCTTCAGCCAGTACTCGATCGCCTTGACGTCGTGGTTGGTGCGCGCTTCGATTTCCTTGACGCGCGCCGCGTCGGCTTCGCCGAAGCCGGCCGCGGCCTGCCGCAATTCGGCCACGGCCGCCGCGGAAAAAGCCCGGATCTCGGCCAGACCGGGATGCTGCGCGAGCGCGATCAGCCATTCGATCTCCACCCGCACCCGATAGCGGATCAGCGCCGCCTCGCTGCAATAGGCGCTAAGCGGGGCAAGCTGCTTGTGGTAGCGCCCGTCTAAAGGCGAGAGGGCACTGAGCGGTGAGGGCATTTTTTTCGGTCTTCAATGGTTCCACAGCGAAAGCCATTTTATCATGCGCACCTGTCCCATGCTCCGGGGCAAAGCGGCTCCGATGATATAATTCGGCCCGTACCCATCGGCTTACAACACAAACCCCAAATGAAATTACTCGGTTCGCTGACCAGCCCCTATGTGCGCAAAACACGCGTCGTACTTGCCGAAAAAAGGATCGAATACAGCTTCGAGCAGGACGACCCCTGGAGTGAAAATTCCAGGGTTCCCGACGCCAACCCGCTGGGCAAGGTTCCGGTGCTCGTGCTCGACGACGACAGCACCCTGTTCGATTCGCGCGTGATTGTCGAATTCCTGGACAGCGTGTCTCCGATCAGCCGCCTGATCCCTGCCAACAACCGCGAGAAAATCGAAGTCAAGCGCTGGGAAGCGCTGGCCGACGGCGTGCTCGA
>CAKKSJ010000333.1 GCA_919902965.1 Burkholderiales bacterium | reverse complement strand
CCGCCATCTGCACAGCCTGAGCCTGCGCTTTCACCTGGAGCGCCAGACCGGCGGCGTGTCGCGCGATATCGAACGCGGCACGCGTGGCATTTCCACCCTGCTCTCTTTCATGCTGTTTTCCATTATTCCGGTGATCCTGGAATTCAGCCTGGTGGCGGTGGTGCTGCTGACGCGCTTCGACTGGCGTTTCGCCGCGATCACCTTCGCCGCGGTCGCGGTGTACATTTTCCTCACGGTCAGCGTCACCGAGTGGCGCATGGAAATCCGCCGCCAGGTCAACGAACTCGATTCGACCGCCAATACCCGCGCCATCGACAGCCTGCTCAACTACGAGACGGTGAAGTATTTCAACAACGAGGAGTATGAGGCGCGGCGTTACGACGAGAATCTGCAGAAGTACGAATCGGCCGCGGTAAAGAACGAAGTCTCGCTCGGGCTGCTCAATGTCGGGCAAAGCAGCGTCATCGCGGTGGCCGTGACCCTGCTGATGATCCTCGCAGCCGAGGGCGTGGTGGAAATGACGCTGACCCTGGGCGACCTGGTGCTGATCAACGGCCTGCTGATCCAGCTCTATATTCCGCTCAATTTTCTGGGCATGGTCTACCGCGAGATCAAGCAGGCGCTGATCGACACCGACAGGATGTTCCGGCTGCTGGAACAGAACCGCGAAATCGAGGACCGGCCAGGCGCCACCACGCTGGCCGCGGGCAGCGCATCGATTCGTTTCGAGCACGTGGATTTCTCCTATGATCCGAAGCGCCAGATTCTGTTCGACGTGTGTTTCGAGGTGCCCGCCGGCAGCAAGGTCGCGGTGGTGGGGCACTCGGGCGCCGGCAAGTCCACTCTGGCGCGCCTGCTGTACCGTTTCTACGATGTCAGCCGCGGTGCGATCCTCGTCAACGGCAGCGACATCCGCGCGCTGCAACAGGGTAGTCTGCGCGGCGCGATCGGCATCGTGCCCCAGGATACGGTGCTGTTCAACGACAGTATTTACTACAACATTCAATATGGCCGGCCGGTAGCGACGCGCGCGGAAGTGATCGCGGCGGCGCGCGCGGCGCATATCCACGATTTCGTCGAAAGCCTGCCGGACAAGTACGAGGCGCGGGTAGGCGAGCGCGGCCTGAAGCTTTCGGGCGGGGAGAAGCAGCGCGTCGCCATCGCACGCGCCATCCTCAAGAATCCCTCGATACTCATTTTTGACGAGGCGACTTCTGCACTGGATTCAGAAACCGAAAAGTCGATCCAGGGGGAACTCGCGCGCATCGCGCAGGGGCACACCACGCTGGTCGTTGCGCACCGCCTGTCCACGGTCATGGATGCGGACCAGATCCTCGTATTGGATGCGGGGCGCATTATCGAGCGCGGCGGGCATCGTGAGCTGCTGGAACGCAATGGCGCTTATGCGCAGATGTGGACGCTGCAGCAGCAGGAGGCGTCGCTGCAGTCGCGCGCGAACGAGCTGTCGCCCGAATAAAAGGATCTTTCCCCCGCAATTCAATAGTTGCTTTAGGTAGTATCGCTATCCTGTTATTTTTGCTTGCCAAATGGGAAGTTGGCCGCTAGACTTCCCCAAACTTGTATTCAGCCGGGGAGAGAAATGCGCTGGTCCTTACGCCATATGCTGATCTGTGCCGGCCTGAGCCTGAGCCTGGCTGGCGCCGCCTATTCGGGTCAGGCCGAAGCGCGTCGCGACGGGCACAAAAGCGCGGCTGCGCCGCACAAGTTGTCGCTGCGCTCGGCTGCCGCCATTGTGCAGGATGCGAAGACCGGCGAGATTCTTTACCGCAAGAACGCGAGCACGGTCTCTCCGATCGCCTCCATCACCAAGCTCATGACCGCAATGGTGGTACTGGATGCAGGTGTTGATCTGAATCAGGACATCACCATATCGAGCGCAGACATGGATTTCCTGCGCGGCACGCACTCGCGCCTGAAGCCCGGCGCGAACCTGAGCCGCGACGAATTGCTGCGCCTGGCGCTGATGGCCTCCGAAAACCGCGCCGCCGCGGCCTTGGGGCGCACCTATCCGGGCGGCATCGATGAATTCAGGCGCGCGATGAATCACAAGGCGCAGATGCTGGGCATGAATAATTCGCGCTTTGACGACGCCACCGGACTCTCCAGCGCCAATGTCGCGAGTGCCGCGGATCTGGCGAAGCTGGTACGCGCCGCGTATCGTTACAATCTCATCCGCGACTACACCACCGCCGCCGGGCACGAGGTTCAGGTCGCCGGCAGGCAGATCGCCTATCGCAACACCAATCGGCTGGTGTCGAACGAAAGCTGGAACATCGGCCTGTCCAAGACCGGTTTCACCAACGACGCCGGCCGTTGCCTGGTGCTTCAGGCGGAACTGGCCGGACGCGAGGTGATCATCGTGCTCCTGGACTCCTGGGGCAAGCTCACGCGTATCGGCGACGCGAATCGCATCAGGGCCTGGCTGGAGGCAAATGCCAGACCGGATGGTAGCGGGGTGCACAAGACTGCGCAGGACGGCAGCAGGCCCGCCCCCGGTTGATTCGGGGCGCGTCGATTCTGACGCGTCTCAGCCAAGCTGTCGAGGAACCGATGGCACAGCCGCAGCAGCAAGCCGCTCCCGGGGTGGTGCGCTTCTATAATTTTCTGTCCGAAGACGTCTCCTTCCTCGGCGAGGTCCTGTCAGGCCTGTCGGCGCCGCTCGTGCATGGCGGCGGCGAGCGCTCTGCTTTCGGACCAGGGGAGAGCGTACTTAGCGGAATTTTCTGCAAGTACAGCATCGAAGAATTCCACGAACTGGCGCAGCGTGCCGGCTTTGCGCCGGCGCAGGGGTGGAATGTCCTGGCCGATCTGTTCAGCGTGCAGGGGATGCTTGCCGTATAGCAGCAGGGTCTGTTTACATTCACCGCGCTCAGGCGCTGAAGGTAATCTGAGCCTAGGCATGGCGGTATAATTGCGGCCAAATTTCAACCCCTGTCGTGTTCGTGCCGCCTCCGGGCGGCCGGGCAGAGCTAAGGCCAATCATGAAACCGGGCACTGCATTCAATCTCGAAGTCAATCCGAAAATACCCGAACAGCTCGCGCGGCTGAGCGAACTCGCCAACAATCTGTGGTACAGCTGGGACGTCATGCCTACGCGGGCGCTGTTTTCGCGCCTTGACCCGGGTTTGTGGAACGCGGTGGGCCACAGCCCCAAGGCCTTGCTCAAGCGCATCGATCAGCAGCGCCTGCTCGATGCGGCCGAAGACAATTTGTTTATCGACAACTACCGGCGCGTGCTCTCGGCCTACGACAGCTATCACGGAAAGCAGACCAGCCGCGACGCGGCGGAAGTGCCGCTGGCGCCCTCCGAACTGGTCGCCTACTTCTGTTTCGAGTTCGGTTTCCATGAAAGCCTGCCGATCTACTCGGGCGGACTCGGTATCCTCGCAGGCGATCATTGCAAGACGGCAAGCGACCTGCGCCTGCCTTTCGTCGGCGTCGGACTGCTCTACCGGCAGGGGTATTTCTCCCAGACCATCGACGCGCACGGCAATCAGTGCGCCACGCACATAGATTCGGATTTCGAGGATCTGCCGATCGTGGCGGTGATGCGCGAGGACGGTTCGGAGCTGAAAGTCGCCGTCGGGTTTCCCGGGCGGGATGTCACCGTGAAAGTGTGGCAGGCGCGCGTAGGCACCGTCAGCCTGTACCTGCTCGACACCGATATCGAGGAAAACACCCCGCACGATCGCAATATCGCGCACCAGCTCTACGGCGGCGACCGCACCACACGCATCGAGCAGGAAATCGTGCTTGGCGTCGGCGGCGTGCGCGTGCTCGACGCGCTTGGTATGAAGCCGACGGTGTGGCATATCAATGAAGGGCACGCCGCGTTCATGATCCTGGAGCGTCTGCGCGCCAAGATGCGCCTGGGCCTGGATTTCGATAGTGCGCTCGAGACGGTCGCGGTCAACACCGTGTTCACCACCCACACGCCGGTGCCCGCGGGTCATGATCATTTTTCCACGCAGATGCTGTTGCATTACTTCCAGGACTGCTGCGACGAATTGGGAATTCCCGCCGAAAAGCTGTTGAGTCTAGGCCTGGGGCCGGGCGCGACCGAGTTCAACATGACCACGCTCGCCATACGCGGCTCGCGCTTTCACAACGGCGTTTCCGCGATCCATGGCGCCGTGTCTGCGCGCATACTGCGCGACTTGTGGCCGCAGGTACCGCCTGAGGAAAATCCGATCACCTCGATAACCAACGGCGTGCACGTTCCGACTTTTCTGTCGCCGGAATGGACCGACGCCTTTGATCACCTGCTCGGCTACGGCTGGAGCCGCCGACTGGTGAATCAGGCTTCCTGGGACCAGATCGACGAGGTGCCGGATCACGTTTTCTGGAGTACGCGCCAGCACCTGAAGTCGCAGCTGCTACACCTGGTGCGCTACCGCCTGCGCGAACAGAACGCGCGCAACCAGGGCAGCGAGGCGCACCTGGATCGGCTCCTCAGCCTGTGCGATCCGAATAACCCGACCGTGCTGATTGTCGGCTTCGGCCGCCGCTTCGCCACCTACAAGCGCGCCACCCTGCTGTTCCAGGATCTGGACTGGCTGCGCCAGCTGCTCGGTGACCGGCAGCGCCCGGTGCTGTTTCTGTTCGCCGGCAAGGCGCACCCGGCTGATGTGCCCGGGCAGGATTTGATCAGGCGGGTGACGCAGGTAGCGCAAATGCCCGAATTCGAGGGCAGGATACTGGTGATCGAAGGCTATGATCTGCGCCTCAGCCGGCGCATGGTTTCAGGCGTGGACGTCTGGCTCAACAACCCGGTCTATCCGCTGGAAGCTTCGGGTACCTCGGGTATGAAGGCGGCAATCAACGGCGTGGTCAATCTGTCGGTGCTAGACGGCTGGTGGGGCGAAGGCTATGACGGGACCAACGGCTGGGCGATCAAGCCCTCTCCAGCCGGACTGGACGATGCGAGCCGCGACAAGGAGGAGGCGCGCACCCTCTATGAAATCCTGCAGGACCATGTGATTCCGCTTTACTACGAGCGCGATAGCAGTGGCTATTCGCCCAATTGGGTGAAACTGGCGAAGCGCTCCATCGCCACCCTCATGCCGCGCTTCAATTCCGAGCGCATGCTGGCGGAATACATCGCCAAGTGCTATCGGCCCGCGGCGCAGCAGGGCCGGCTCTATGCGGCGGACCAGTTCGAAGTCGCACGCTCGATCGCCGCCTGGAAGTCGCGCGTGCGCTCGGCCTGGCCGGGGGTGAGCCTGCGTCGGGTCGATACGCCGAAAACGCGCATCGATTTTGGCGACAGCGTGCGCGTCGAAGTCATGTTGAATCTGAACGGCTTGACGCCGGCGGACGTGGCGGTGGAGTTGCTGCTGAGCCGGATGGGAACGCAGGGCAAAGAGGAAACCAGGTCCCATCTCTTCGTCGCGCAAGACGCCGAAGCGGGCGGCGCGCATCGTTACGCGCTGGAACTTGCGCCGGAATATTGCGGCCGGCTGGATGTGCGTATTCGCGCCTATCCCTGCAGCGAGTATTTGACGCATCCGCTCGAGTTGGGGCTGATGGTCTGGGCCTGAGCCGGGCCGCGGCAGGCGCGCGTGCCGGCGCACCGGCAACGGGGCGCGGGGCGCGGTTCGTCTCCGCCTGCCAGTGCCAACTCATCCGCCGCTTGCCAGTGCCGCGTATATCCCGGCATAGCGGCGCGCGCTCGCTTCCCAGCCGAAATTCCTGGCCATGCCGTTGCGCTGCAATGCGCGCCAAGTCTTTTGCTCACGCCAGGCGCCGGTGGCGCGCTTGATCGCGGCCAGCAGGGCCTGGGCGCTGGGCTCGTGAAACACAAAACCGCTGGCGCTGCCATCGGCGAGCGCAGCCGGGCTGCAATCGACCACCGTGTCGGCAAGTCCGCCGGTGGCGCGCACGATCGGCGGCGTGCCGTAGCGCTGGCTGTACATCTGGTTCATGCCGCAGGGTTCGAATCGCGAAGGCATGAGAAACGCATCGGCACCGGCCTCGATCAGATGCGCCAGGGATTCGTCGAAGCCTATCCTAGTGCTCGCTTGCGCAGGATGGCCTTGCGCCAGCGCGACGAAACCGCGCTCGAGTACGCCATCGCCGCCGCCGAGCAGGGCAAGCTGCGCCGGCAGGGTCAGTATTTGCGGCGCGATCTGGAGCAGCCAGTCCAGGCCTTTCTGCTCGGTGAGCCGGCTGATTACCGCGAACAGCGGTAGCTCGGGCGTGGTCGCCAGGCCGAGGCGCTGCTGCAGCGCGCGTTTGTTGTTCGATTTAGAAGCGAGCGTGCCGGCATCGTAGCGGCAGCTTATCAATGGGTCGGTGGCGGGATTCCACACGCCGGTATCGATACCGTTGAGTATGCCGTAGAGCCGGTCTTTGCGTGCGCTGAGCAGACCGTGCAGTCCGAAGCCCAGGGGCTCGTGCTGGATTTCGTTCGCATAGCCGGGGCTGACCGTAGTAATCGCGCCGGCGAGCTGCAGTCCGGCCTTGAGAAACGACAGCTTGCCGTAGTACTCGACCCCCTCCGGGCTGAAACAGTCGGCGGGCAGGCCGAGCGCGGCGACCAGGCCAGGATCGAAGATACCCTGGAAGGCAAGATTGTGTATGGTCAGCAGCGTTGCTGCGCTTGCGCCCGCCGCATAGCGCAGGTAGGCGGGGGCGAGTGCGGTCTGCCATTCGTTGCAGTGAAGCACCTGCGGCCGCCAGGCTAGCGGGCTGGCGGCGCTGCCTAGCAGCGCGGCGACGCGCGAAAGCAGTCCGAAGCGCAGTGCGTTGTCGGGCCAGTCACTGCCGGCCTCGGTCTGATAGGGGCCGCCGCCGCGGTCGTACAGTTCGGGGCAATCGAGCACGATGAGCGGCACCCCTGCGCCTGTCTGTCCCAGGAGCAGGCGCGCGGCGGGAAGCTCCGCCATGGGCGCGAGGCGCGCGATTTCGCGGCAATGCGGCAATTGCGCCAATACCTCACGGTAGCCCGGCAGCAGGATCCTGGCATCCACGCCCAGCGCGATGAGCGCTGCCGGCAGGGCCGCGCTGACATCGGCAAGGCCGCCGGTTTTAATCAGGGGCGAGCATTCCGGCGTGGCGAAGAGTACGCGAAGTTGATCCGGGTTCGCGCTGGCGTCGGAGGGAGAGGGAGTCACGAATTCGGTTTGGGGCGCGGCAGAAAGGTGCGGATCACACGCCCAATGTTAGCAGGGCCGCGGCGTCCTGACTCAGGCTTCGTTCTCAGACTATACTTGCCGGTTGCGCGGCGCGGGACGGATAGTCGTGCACTGCCGATAGCCTGACCTATACTCAATGCATGGGCGCCCGTAGCGCATTGACAATTGTCAATGCCGGCGCGCTCTTCGCGGTTATGCTCGAATCGAGCAGTGGTTTCGCGAAAAGGAGACCGGCCATGTCAATCGCAACTACACGGACAAATAAAACCACGGCGGCGTCCAAGACCACGCTGCCCTCCCAGAGCGTGGCGCGCGCGCCAGTGGCGGCGACGAGAGCGAAGAAGGGCGGTTCGGCAGCGCAGCCCGACCCGGCGCTCAATGCCGAAGAGCGCAACAGACTGGTTGCGCAGGCGGCCTATTTCCGCGCCGAAAAGCGCGGCTTTGCCCCGGGCTACGAATTGCAGGACTGGGTCGAGGCCGAGGCCGAAGTGTTGCGCCTGATCGGCAGCGACTAGCCCGGAGAGGGGCCGCAGATCCTTACCCGGCAGAGGGGCTGCGCGAACATGCGGGAGCGCGGGACCGATGAGCGCTGGCGATACCGGCATCAGGGGACATATGAACGGCTTCGACCAGGGCGGGCAGGCGCTTGCTCGCACCGGAAGTGAGCTGCCGCAGCAGATCGAACTCAGAAATCTAGCCCAGAACACCTACGCGATCATCCTCGCCGGTGGCCGCGGTTCGCGCCTCGCGGTACTCACCGATTGGCGCGCCAAGCCGGCCGTGCCTTTCGGCGGCAAGTTCCGCATTATCGATTTCACCCTCTCCAATTGCGTCAACTCCGGCATCCGCCGCATCGGCGTGTGCACGCAATACAAGGCGCAAAGCCTGATCCGGCATCTGCAGCGCGGCTGGAGTTTTCTCGACGGCCGCTTCGATGAGTTCGTCGAATTGCTGCCGGCGCAGCAGCGCGTCACCGCCGACTGGTACCGCGGTACCGCAGACGCGGTCTACCAGAACATCGATATTCTGCGCCGCCACCGGAGAAAATACGTTCTGATCCTCGCCGGCGATCATGTCTACAAAATGGATTACACGCGCATGCTCGCCGAGCACGCGGCGAGCGGGGCGCTCATGACCGTCGCCTGCATCGAAGTGCCGCTCGCCGACGCGAAGGAGTTTGGCGTAATGAGCGTCGATGCAATGGGGCGCGTCAGCGCTTTCGACGAGAAGCCGGCGCAGCCGGCGACTATGCCCGGCCACGCGGACAAGGTGCTCGCGAGCATGGGCGTCTATGTGTTCGACGAGGCGTTTCTGTATGAACAGCTGATCCGGGATGCCGAAGACAAGGAATCGAGCCACGACTTCGGCAAGGACCTCATACCCTGGCTGATCGCCTCCGGCGCGCATGTGCATGCGCACCACTTTCGCGACAGCTGCGTCAACATGAGCAGGGGCGTGCCCTACTGGCGCGACGTGGGCACGCTCGATGCGTATTGGGAAGCGAACATGGAGCTGACGCGGGTGGTGCCGGACCTCAATCTGTACGATATCGACTGGCCGATCTGGAGCTTCCAGGAACAGCTGCCGCCGGCGAAATTCGTGTTCGACGACGACTTGCGGCGTGGCATGGCGGCCGATTCACTGGTGTCGGGCGGCTGTATTATCAGCGGCGCCACGGTGCGGCGCTCGGTGCTGTTCTCCGATGTGCGCGTGCAGGACTACAGCCTCATCGAGGATTGCGTGATCCTGCCGAACGTCGAAATCGGCAACAACGTGACCCTGCGCCGGGTGATCGTGGACAGGCGCTGCAAGCTGCCCGACGGTTTTACCGCGGGTGTCGACGCGGAAGCCGACCGCAAGCGCTTTCACGTCACCGGGCGGGGCGTGACGGTGATTGTTCCCGAAAACCTGGGCCTGCGGGTGCACCACCTGCGTTAGCGTGGTGTCGAAAAAAGCCGAGGGAAAGCGCGGTCGCCAAGTCCGAATGCCGGGCAATTTTTGTGTACGCCGACTAAGCGTGGTTTGCGTTCCTCACTTTACAACAGCTTGCACACCTCATCGAATGCCGGGCGCGGGCTGCGCGGCATTACTTTCGATGCGTCGCCGTAGCCGAGGTTGCACAGGAAATTCGACTTGATGCCGGTGCCGGCGAAAAACTCCGCATCCACCTTGGCGTTGTTGAATCCGGACATTGGCCCGCAGTCCAGGCCGATGGCGCGCGCGGCGATGATGAAATAGCCGCCCTGCATCGAGCCGTTGCGAAACGCGGTGGTTTCGGCGTGCGCCTTTTTTTCCTCGCCGGCGAAAATCGCGCGCGCATTCTGGTTGTGCGGAAACAGCTTCGGCAGCAGCTCGTAGAACTGGGTGTCGTAGCCGATGACGGCTGTCACCGGCGCCGCCATGGTCTTGTCCACATTGCCGGGGTTGAGCGCCGGTTTCAGCCGCTCCTTGGCCGCGCGGCTGCGCAGGAACAGAATGCGCGCCGGATTTGTATTCATGGTCGTCGGTGCCCATTTCATCAGATCGTAGAGTTGCTGCAATTGTTCGTCGCTGACCGGCTTTTGCTGCCAGCCGTTCTGCGAGCGTGCGTTATGAAAAATCAGGTCCATGTCTTCGGGGCTTAGCATCATGACTGTGGTCTTCGCTCGAGTGAAAAACCGATTATAGGCGAATGCGATCCCAAAGCCGGAGGCGCACCCGCGCATCGCGATCATGTAACTGTTTCCGCACCCAGGCTGAATCCGGGCAGCGACCTGGACGTAACGTCCGCTGGGCCAGAAAATTCGCCAACCAGGGCTAAATATATTAATAGTTCACTTTCGGTGTATAATTTATCTAATTGTTTTATAACATGTTTATAATTTTAGAAAACGCAAGCAGAATCGCTTTTAAGCCTTTGTCTCAATTGGAGAAATGTTTAATTGAGGCCTTGACCTGAGCAAATAACTCCTCTAGAGTGGGGAATAGTAGCGTTTAGTGGGAAATTATGGGGTTTTCCGCTAGACCGCTTATACCAATCAGGGGGAAGACCATGTTTCAGGGTGCGGCAGCCTTAAGCCTAGACGCCAAAGGACGCCTTACCGTACCGTCGCGTCATCGCGACTCGCTGCTGGAAAAGACTTCCCCTCCCAGCCTCGTACTCACCGCCCACCCCGACGCTTGCCTGTTGCTCTATCCCGCCAGCGCCTGGGCGCCGATACGCGAGCGCGTCATGGGTTTCCCCGCGCTCGATGCGCGTTTTTCCGTGTGGAAGCGGCTGCTCGTGGGTTTCGCCGAGGAAGTCGAGATCGACGCCGCCTGGCGCGTGCTGATTTCGCCCGAGCTGCGCAACTTCGCCAAGCTGGACAAAGCGGTGATGCTGGTGGGGCAAGGCAGCCATTTCGAAATCTGGAGCAAGGACACCTGGGAAAAACAATTGCAGCAGCTGACGGCGCAAACCGAGCTGCCGCCGGGGATGGAAGACTTTGCTCTGTGACCACCTACGCGGATGAGGATGCGCACGCTGTCGCGGGGCGTGACTCGCACACGACGGTATTGCTGCAGGAGGCGGTCGATGCGCTGGCAATACATGCTGATTCAGGACGAGCGGAGGGCGCTTATGTCGATGCAACCTTTGGCCGCGGCGGACACAGCCGCCTCATCCTCGACCGACTGGGTCCGCGCGGGCGCCTGATCGCGCTCGACAAGGACCCGCAGGCGGTCGCGGCTGCAACGAGAATAAGCGATGCTCGCTTCAGCGTGGTGCACGCGAGCTTCGCCGAACTGGCCGACGTGCTCGAACGCGTCGGCCTGGAGGGTGTGGATGGGGTGCTGCTCGATCTGGGTGTGTCTTCGCCGCAGCTCGACGACGCCGCGCGCGGCTTCAGTTTTCGCCGCGACGGCCCGCTCGATATGCGCATGGACACGAGCCAGGGGCAAACCGCCGCACAGTGGATCGAAACGGCCAGTGAAGCCGAGCTCAGGGAGGTAATCCGCGATTATGGTGAAGAACGGTTTGCTAAACAGATTGCAAAGGCGATTGTTGCTGCTCGGCAAAGAGGGCC
>CAKKSJ010000332.1 GCA_919902965.1 Burkholderiales bacterium | reverse complement strand
TGCAGGCCGTGACGACCCTGGGCACCGGTTATGTCCTGTTCGGGGACGACTACAAACGCGGCGCCTTGTTGTCCAATCTGAACAGAGAGCACAACGACGCAAGCAACGACTGCAGGGGCGAGTTGGCCGATCATTTGCCGAACGTGCTTCGATTGATTCCGAAGCTGAAGGACCAGGACCTGTTGGAGGAACTGGTCGAACAGATCCTGGTTCCGGCGCTGATGCTGATGATCCGGGAGTTTGAGCCGAAGCGGATCGAGAAGAAGAACGCGAACTATCAGAAACACTACAAGACCCTCATCGATCCCGCCGGCGGTTGCGATTCGACCATTTATCGCTTGGCGCTCAAGGCCGCGCTAAATGTGCTGGCGCGGGATTTCCCGGTGAGCGAAACGATGGGCAAATTGTCGGATTGGAGCAGCCGCCCGCAGACCATGGATTTTCTGCGGCTGGTGGAGAAGGAAATGGACATCGAGCGGGATGCAAACCCGGTCAACAGCGGCTGCGACGCCTGAGCGCAAGGAGAGTCAGAAATGAACTTGATCAACAATTTCCTGTTTATCGCCCTGCCCTACGTGGCCTTCGCGGTATTTCTCGTAGGGTCCATTTACCGGTACCGGACAAACGGGTTCAAATACTCGTCCTTGTCCTCCCAGTTTCTCGAAGGCGGCGGTATTTACATATTCGCCGTGCTGTTTCACTGGGGGATATTGGTGGTGTTCCTCGGGCATCTGATCGGCTTTCTGTTCCCGGGCATAATCCTGGCGTGGCACAGCGGCGCGGCGCGCATGATCTCCGCGCAGATTGCGATTTTCACTTTCGGCCTCGCCGTGTTCATCGGATTTGCCGGGCTCATTATCCGGCGAGTCTCGCAGCCCCGCATCCGCGTGGTGACCACCCGGATGGACATGGTCATCGAACTTCTGCTCCTGGCGCAGATCGTGTTCGGGCTCTGGATCGCCCTGGGATATCGCTGGGGATATTATTGGTTCGCGTCGGATATGTCGCCGTATCTGTGGTCGATCGTGACGTTCGGCCCGCAGATCGACGCCGTCAGCGCCATGCCCTGGGTGATCAAGACCCACATCGTCGGGGCGTTCATCATCCTCGGCATGCTCCCCTTCACGCGCCTGGTGCACTTCCTGGTAGCGCCGTTCCACTACACCTGGCGCAGCTATCAACAAGTCATCTGGTATTGGGACCGCAAACGGGTGCGCGACCCGGCGACGGCATGGACCACGACCCGACCGAGGAACAACTGACCATCATGGAAATACACAAACTGCATCGCATCGACCCCTTGAAGAAGCAGGCGGAGCGCGGCCTGGAGGTCGCGCAGGGTTTGTCGCCCATGGATCCGCCGGATGCCTACGCGCCTTCGGGCATCGAGCCGGTGCCGGCGGAGGCCTTGCATCCGTTCTTGAGAAAATTTAGGGACGAACATGTTCCGTTCCTGCAGGAGCTGAACGCGTTCGAGGCCGCGATCCATTCCATCCAGAAAGCCGGGTACACCAGGGAAGCCGACGCCAGGCTGAGGCATTTTTTCCAATATCTGGATCAGGAGTTCGTGCCTCACAGCCGGCGCGAAGATACGGCCCTGTTCCCCTTGCTGCGCGAACGGCTGATCGCGAGCGGAGAGCATGGCAGCGGGAGTGTTCCCGCGACCGCAACCGACGTGATGGAGGATGAGCACGCCAAGGCCATGCAGCTCGCCGCGGTGGTGGTGAATTTCCTCGGGCTCGTTTTTCGACTTCCCGACGAAAGATCAGGAATGATCGTGCTCGACGCCGCACTCGAACAGGGCAAGAACCTGATCGAATTGCTGCGCCTGCATGTTTTTCGCGAGGACAACGTGGTCTTCCCGCTTGCGCATCAGTTGATCTCAATAGCCGAGTTCGACGAGATGCACTCAAGAGGAGCGGTGACGGGAAGACCAAGCTGATACACCCGCCCGCCGAGAAGCCATCGCGCCCGCGCTCCCGGCGCAACGGCTGGCCATTCGCGTGCGCGAGGCGAATTGAATTTCCCAGATTTTCACCTTACCAATCATCAAGGAGACGTAGATGAATATTCGCATCGCGGCATTTTCGATGGCCGGCGCACTCGCGCTCGCGAGTACGGGGGCACACGCGGTCATCGACGACAAGAAGGCGCAGGAGGTAATGAACAAGTCCGGCTGCGCGGCCTGCCATCAGGTCGACAAGAAGCTCGTCGGACCGGCGTACAAGGAAATTGCCAAGAAACACAAGGGCCAGAAGAATGCCGTCGAGGCGCTCGTAAAGAAGGTTCGCAGCGGCGGCATCGGCGTATACGGCCAGATCCCGATGCCGCCCAATTCCCCCAGTCAAATCGGCGACGCCGATCTGAAGGCGATGGTCGAGTGGGTGCTGTCGAAGTAAGCGTCAAGGACCGTCGCAGTCGTTCCGCGACGGTCTAGATTTGGGCCGCCGGACGCATCCGGCTCCCTGGGCGCGGCAGCCGCTCAACGGCCGCCCTCCCGCCAGACCCTCCTGCGGACATGCCGCACACCAAGCGCCGCACACAGCGCAACCTATGCCGCGCCTGCGCCTTCACCGATGCGCGCTCCGGTCAAGGCATTGCCGCCGAATGGCGGCATGATTTCTTCCGCCGGCGGTACGGCGAGGCACTGCTGCTCCACTGGCTTGTTCGTCTCGCCGGTGCGCAGGGCGGGATAGGAAGCACGAGCCGAGGCTCCTCCCCTTGCGTCCAATCCGATGTGGCCGACACCGGGCTAAACAGGCAAAATGGGGCATTGTTCGTCCAATTGCTTGTACTGCGCCACGCCGACCGGGAGCTCCCGTCATGAAAATCGATCGCCGCTTTTTCGCCGAATCGCTGGTGGTGAGGTTGGGCATAGCTCTCGGAGCCATCGTGCTTCTCGCGCTCGCAGCCACCATCAGCGCCACCGTGTTTGCGGAGCTGTCCACCGGCAAGGCTGCCGCTATCAATCTCGCCGGCAGCCTCAGGATGCAGTCCTACTGGATCACGGTGCAGGTGTTGCGCACTGGCGACATCGGACATCCGCCGGCGGAGCTGCAGCAGGCGCTGGCCGAGTTCGAAGCCCGCCTCAACAGCCCGCTGCTCGCGGGCGGCATACCCTCGGATTCGGCCGACCCCACCCGCCGCATTTACGACCGGGTCTCAGCCAGCTGGTCGGGAACGCTCAAGCCCGCGGTCGCGCGCGCCGTCACCGAGGGTGCGCCGGCGCGTGACGCCTTCGTCGCGCGGATGGCCGCTTATGTTCTCGATGTCGACAGGCTGGTGTATCGGCTCGAACACGATCTGGAACAGCGCATCCAAGCCCTGCGGCTGATACAGGGCGCTGGCCTGTTCGCCATTGTCGTGGTGATGTTCATTTCGCTGTTTCTCATGCACGCGCAGGTCATCGTCCCCCTTGGCGACCTGCTGCAGTGCGCCCGCCGTGTGCGCGTGGGAGATTTCAGCGTGCGCGCCCGGCATGCTGGCGAGGACGAATTGGGTCGGCTGGGCCAGTCGTTCAACTACATGGTGGAGGATCTATCGCGCAGCTACGCCACGCTCGAAGCGCGGGTGCAGGAGAAAACCGAGCAACTCGCGCGGACCAACGTGTCGCTGGAAGTGCTGTACAACACCACCCGCACGCTGGCGGAAAATCCGCTGACGCAGGCGACCCTCGACGGCGTGATGCAGGATATCGAGCGCGTCATCGGGCTCAAAGCGGGCGCGATCTGCGCGTGCGAGGAAAACGACCGGCGCGGCTTTCCCGTCGCGCTCAACGCGGGAAGCGAACATGCCAAGTCCTGGTGCCAGCAGGAGCGCTGTTATGAGTGCTTCAACAACGCCGCGGGCGAAACCGGCATACGCACGGTCGGCAGCGGCGCGGAGCGCATGCTCTCGGTACCCTTGTCCGAAGGCGGCAAACCCTACGGGGTGATGCTGCTGCAACTGCCCGCCGGTACGCAGATCGAAGATTGGAAAATGAAACTGCTCGAATCGATAGGCCACCAGATCGGCGCCGCATTCGCAACTGCCAAGCGCAGCGATGAACGGCGCGGCATTGCATTGCTGGAAGAGCGTTCGGTGATCGCGCGCGAGTTGCACGATTCTCTGGCGCAATCCCTGACTTACCTGAAGATCCAGGTGACGCGCCTGCGGCAGCAGCTCGACGCCAGCGGCGTGCGCGAACAGACGGCCGACGTGCTCGAGGAATTGAAATTAGGGATCAACAATGCCTACCGGCAATTGCGCGAACTGCTTACCACCTTCCGGCTGCGCATCGACGGGCGCGGCCTGTCCGAGGCCCTGCAGGACACCACGCGCGAGTTCTCCCAGCGCGCTGGAATCGAGGTGCGACTGCATGACCGGCTGCTCGGACACGAACTCGATTCGAGCGAGCAGATCCATGTGCTTCAGGTCGTGCGCGAAGCACTCACCAATGTCGAGCATCATGCGCAGGCGCGCAGCGCCGATGTGCGGCTGTCGATCGAACAGGGCAGCATACGCGTGGCCGTGGACGACGACGGCATGGGCATCAAGGAGGCCGAGCCGCCCACACATCACTACGGCCTGGCGATCATGCGCGATCGCGCCGCTACACTGGGCGGCGCCTTGCGGGTTTCCCGGCGCGCCGAGGGCGGCACGCGCGTCGAGCTGCTATTCTCGCCACGCGGACCCTTCCGCGTCGCAGCCGCTGCAGCAGCGGCATGATCACAAAGTACAGGCTATGAACGAAGGCAATCGTATTCTGATCATCGATGATCATCCCCTGTTTCGCAAAGGAGTGTCGCAGCTGATCGCCATGGCTCCCCACCTGCAACTCGTGGGTGAGGCCTCCAGCGGCGAAGACGGTGTGTCCAAAGCGCGGGACCTCGATCCGGATCTGATCCTGCTCGATCTGCACATGAAGGACATGAACGGCATCGGCACGCTCAGAGCAATCCGTGACGCGGGCCTTGAATGCCGGGTGGTCATTCTTACGGTGTCAGATAGCGCCGAGGATCTGGTAACGGCGATACGCAGCGGCGCGGACGGCTATCTGCTCAAAGACATGGAACCCGAGGACCTGCTCGCCGCCATCGACCAGACCCTGAACGGCAGCACGGTGATCGGCGAACGACTGAACGGCCTGCTCGCGCGCGCCATCCGCGAAGAGGCCACCACAAGCCAGCGCGATCATGCGACGCTGACCCGGCGCGAACAGGAAATCCTCGACGGGCTGGTACAGGGGCGGTCGAACAAACTGATCGCGCGCAGCCTGAATATCACCGAAGCTACCGTCAAGGTTCATGTCAAGAATCTGCTCAGGAAGCTCGGCTTTCGTTCGCGGCTGGAGGCAGCGGTCTGGGCCGTGGCCCAGAGCAACAAGCAGGGCAACTGACGCCTGTCACGGGAACAGGGTCCTTGGTCGCGAGTTACCCCCTGCTCAAGTATTTGCACATCGCCTGCGTCGTGCTCTCCGGCGCGGGATTCGTGCTGCGCGGCATATGGATGATACGCAGCTCGCCCATGCTCGGCCGCCGCTGGGTGCGCGTCGTGCCACATGTGGTGGACACCGTCTTGCTCGCCAGCGCAATTGCGCTGGCTGCGACGAGCGGGCAGTATCCGCTCGCGCAGGGCTGGCTCACCGCCAAAATTATTGGGCTTATCGCCTATATAGTTCTCGGCACCCTCGCCCTGAACCGCGGACGCACGCGCGGCATTCGCCTGCGGGCATTCTGCGGCGCGCTTGCGGTCTTTGCCTATATCGTCGCAGTGGCGCTGACAAAATCCGTAGTGCCGTTTGGCAATTGAACAGGCGGCCGCAGGGATGCCGATCGCGGCGCTAGGCGCGGTTTCGCGACGGGACCCGACGCATCGATCGAATCCTCCAAGTGCATCAATTCGACTGGCTTAGGCCGGATGCGCACGCTGACTCAGGCGGCGCGCGCCTCGCCGGCTTCCTCGTAAGTCCGGCCGTCGCGGATATGGTAGATGCGCCGGAAGGTCGGAATGATTTTCTCGTCGTGGGTGACGACAATGATCGCTGTTCCGAAGCGCTGTGCCATTTCGTTGAGGATGCGAATCACGGTCAGCGCCCGCTCGCTGTCCAGCGGCGCGGTCAGCTCGTCGGCGAGGATGATAGGCGGCTGGTTCACCAGGGCACGCGCGATCGCGACGCGCTGCTGCTCGCCACCGGACAACTGCGGCACCTGCGCCTGCGCGCGATGGCCGACATCCAGTGCCACCAGCATCTCGCGCGCGCGTTCGCGCGCCTTGGTGTTGGGAATTCCGGCCAACATCGGCAGCACCGCCACGTTGTCAGTGACGTCGAGGAACGGGATCAGGTAAGGCGCCTGGAACACGAAGCCGATGCGATCGCGCCGCAGGGCGCGCAGATCGGTCACTTTCCAACCATGGTCGTAGATCGTTTCGCCGCCGAGCGCCATGCGCCCCGCCGTCGGCTCGATTACGGCGCCGAGGCACTTCAGCAGCGTGCTCTTGCCAGAGCCGCTGGGGCCGATCAGGCCGACGACTTCGCCGGGCTGGACGATCATGTCCACCCCCTTAAGTGCATCGACCGCCGCCTCGCCCTCGCCGTAGCGCTTGGTGAGACCGTTGATTTCGATCGCTGGATGCGCCACGCCTAGCCCCCGATCGCCGTCGCCGGATCCACGCGCAGTGCGGCGCGGATCGCGACGATGCTCGCCAGCGCGGAGATCGCCAGCACCAATATTGCACCCAGCACCGCGTCTCCGGGGAGCAGCAGCACGTACTTCGGGAAGATCGGCGCCCATAGCGTCGCCGCGGTCTTGCCGACAATGAAGCCGATGGCACCCAGGCCCAGCGCCTGCTGCAGGATCATCGCGGCGATGGTGCGGTTGCGCGCGCCAATCAGTTTGAGCACCGCAATCTCGCGCACCTTGTTCAGCGTCATGGTGTAAATGATGAAGGCGACGATGGCGGCGCTGACAATCGAGAGAATGAGCAGAAACATGAAAATCTGTTTGGCCGAAGTGGCGATCAGCTTGGCCACGAGTATTTCGTCCATATCGGCCCGCGTGTAGGCTTCCAGATGCTTCCAGCGCCGGATTTCGCGCGCCACCAATGCCTCGTCGGCGCCGGGCGCAAGGCGCAGCATGACCACATTCACGCTGTGGCTGCTGGCCTGGCTCGCCTGCACCGCTTCGAGCAGCCCCGGCACGCCGGGGCGGTTGAACGCCGGATTGGCGGCGGTGCGCGCGCGCTCGTTGACGAGCGCGTCGTTGTCTTTGAGAAACTGCACTTCCTGCGCGTCCTTGAGTGGAACGAAAATCATCGGGTCGCCACCCGAGGACACCATGCGCCGCGTCAAGCCGACCACCGTATACTCGTGGCGGCGTATGCGGATGCGCTCGCCCAGCTTCAATCCGCTGCGCAGGTCGGCAATCGCTTCGTAGTGCGAGCGCGTGATCGGACGTCCGGCGACCAGATAGCCCGGCTCGCCCGGCTGCCCGGGCTCGAAGCCGACCAGCATGACGCGAACCTCAGCGCGTTCATGCTGAATCTGCATAGTCAGATAGGTGACATTGCCGGCCGCGGCGACGCCGCGTATACCGAGCAGTCCGCGATAGGCGTCGTCGCGCACGCTCGACGGTTCGGCGTACGGGCCGAGCGTATCGCGCTGCACTACCCACAGATCGGCGCCACCGTTCTGCAGCAACACGCGGCCGTCGTCCACCAGGCCGCGATAAATTCCCGCCATCGATAGCGTGACGCCGATGAGCAGACCGAGTCCAAGTCCGGTGAACACGAACTTGCCCCAGCCATGCAGGATGTCGCGGCCGGCGAGATTGATCATGATCCGTTGCGGACAATCGCGGAGACGACTTTGACCCGGGCGTCCGGCTTCAATTCGCGCTCGCTGTGTACCACGACCTCGTCGCCGGCCTGCAGGCCCTCGATAATCTGGCTGCGGCCGTCCAGGGTGGTGATGCCGAGCTTCACCGGCCGGAACACGACGCGGCCCTCGGCCAATCGCCATACGCCGTCCTGGCGCTGCAGCCGCTTCACCGCCGCCGCCGGCACCGAGCGCACAGCGGATAGCTCGGCCGTGCGTATGGTCACCTCGACCAACTCGCCCACGGAGAGGCCTTCGGGCCGCGTGTCGAAGCCGAGGTTGACAATGCGCTCTTCGGTCACCGCATCACTGATCCAGTCAACGCGCTGTACCTGAGCGCGGTTGGCGCTGTTCGGCTTGGAACGCAGCACGATTTCCGCCGCCTGACCCACGCGCACGCCGCCCGCCTGAGCCTGGTCGATACGCGCCTTGACCCACAGGCTGGTCGGGTCGATCAGCTGGACCACCGCCTGGCCCGCGACTATGGTAGTGCCGGGCTCGACCAGACGCGCACTGATTACACCATCAACCGGGCTGACCAACCGCGCCTGTGCGCGCAGCTTGCCGACACCGGCGACATCAGCCAGCGCGCGCTCGCGGTCACGCCGCGACACCGCCAGTTGCGCCGCCGACGCATCCGCCGCCGCCTTCGCCGCATTCGCGTCGTGCCCCTTGGCATCGCTGGCTTCCTGGCTCACGAACCCGCGCGCGCGTAGTTCGGCGTAGCGCTGTGCGCTGGCCCCGGCGAGTTGCGCCCGGCTCTGCGCTTCGGCGAGCTGCGCTTCGGCGGCGTGGATCGCGCTGGCGGCGCGTTCGGCCGCGATGCGCCCGCTGGCCAGGCGATCCTCGAGATCCACCGGATCGAGTTCGGCGAGCAACTGCCCTGCCTTGACCGTATCGCCCTGATCGACCAGCACGCGCGCGACGCGGCTCGCGAGCGTGGGACCGAGTGCGTAGCTGCGGCGCGCCTCGACCGTGCCGATGCCGAAGGTGCTCGCAATGAGCGGCCCCTGTTCGACCTTGGCCAGGGTGACCTCGGTCGGCGCGAGCGGGCCCTGATTCGACGCCAGCCAGCCCAACAGCAACGCGGCACCGATGCCGGCAACAGCCAATGCCGCCTTGCCGCCCATACGCAGATTCATGCTTTCCTCCGTCCGCGATATCCATCCAGGAGCAGCGGGAACAGCCGCCGCGCGCGCTTCACCATGCCGGCCTCGTCTCCGCCCAGGGCCGCCTGGATGACCAGGCTTTGCACCGCACCTAAGAACAGCATAGGCGCAATTGCGATGTCCAGATTGGCAGGCAGTTCGCCCGCCGCTTTCGCCTGCTTGAACAGCAACGCAAGCCCCTTGCCGTATTCGGTGATCATCGCGCGCACCGCTACGCGCGCGGGTGAGTCGCCCGGGTATTGCAGTTCGTGGAACATCACGCGGGGAACCCCTGGATTGGCGGTGATGAAGGCCACATGTGCGAGAAATGCCCTTTCGATCTTTGCGAGCGGCGTATCCGACTTCGCCACGGCCGCGGCGAAGACCGCGCCCAGCGATGCCCGCACCCAGGCGAACACGGCCAGCCAGATCGCCTCCTTGTCGGCGAAATGCCGGAAGATTGCGCCCTGGGTGAGGCCCATCCGGTCGGCGATCGCCTGGGTGGTTATAGCGTCGGGGCCGTGCTCGCGCGCGAGCGCAAGCACGGCGGCAACAATCTCGCGCTGGCGCGCGTCGGTCAAATGGCGCTGGCGCGGCGCAGCGCGGGCAGAATTGGAAATGTTCATGGATCCGGCGGTTGCTTGTAAGTAAGTAATTGGATACTATCTTACCGGAGCGGTGACGGATTGGCAAGCCCGCCAAAAGTCCGACAGCGTGCCGAACCCAAGGAGAATGAAACCATGCAGTCCCCGGATTTTTTTTGAGGGGGCCGCACCCCGGATCACCGTGCGCGGCGCCGGCACGCCAAAGCGCTTACTTGACATTACATCATATCGTGATATATTGGCCTTGTCTTGTGCCCGCAGGAAGGTACCCGACGCCGATTTGTCTGTTCGATGAATCCGGACCCCGGCCGGTCCACCTCGCCGCAGGAGAATGCCATGAGACCGTCGCAAATGCCGAAAATGATCCTGTCATTTCATGATGGATGGGACGAACTCATCCGAATCCATCCGTCCATCGTCCGCATATTCGCCACCGTTGTCCTCCCCTTTTCGGTATTGCCTGCCGCGATGATCTACTACGCTGGCGGCAATTACGGTGACATCTACGCCCCGGGGGTCTCGCCCGCGCAGTGGCACACCGCCGCCGCGATTTTCTTCATCGCCGAGTTGCTGACGGTCCCGGCAATGGCCTGGATCATGCACCTCGCCTGCCGCGCGAACGAGGTCCCGGCCGGCTATCACGAGTGCTACACCCTCGCCGCGATCGCACCGATCCCGATGTGGATTTCGTCGCTCGTGCTGTTCGTGCCGAACCTCGCCGTGGGCGTCGTCGTCGGCGCCCTCGGCCTGCTCTGCTCGCTCGCGATCACCTACCGCGGCATGTACGCGCTGTTTCGCATGCGCGAAGAGCTCCGCGCGATGCAGATGGCGACCGTCGTCACCGGCGCCGGACTGCTGGCCTGGCTGGTGCTGATGCAGATCGTGCTGATGCACTGATGCCGCGGCGGTACGCCATTCGCGCGGCGCGCTGGCCGGCGCCGGTGCATTGGGGCTCTGCGCGGGACGTTGTTTTGAAAATGGTCGAACAATAGATACTCAATGAAGAAATCTGACGACAGCCCGCTGGACAAGCGCGATTTCGAAACGCTTGCGGATTTTCGCTATCAAATCCGCAAATTCGTCCGCTTCAGCGAGCAGCTCGCCCTGCGGCACGGACTGCAGCCGCAGCAGTATCTGTTGCTCCTGCAGGTCAAAGGCTATCCCGGCCGCGAATGGGCCACTGTCGGAGAGCTGGCGGAGCGTCTGCAGGCGCAGCACCACGGCGTCGTCGCGCTGATTTCACGCTGCGAGAAACTCGGCCTGGTCGAGCGCCGCCGTTCCTCGGAGGACCGGCGGCGGATCGAAATCCGCGTGCTCGCGAAAGGCGAAAAATTGCTCAATAAGCTCGCGCGCCTGCATCGCGCCGAATTGGTTTCGCTGCAGGGGCGCTTCGTCGTTCCCTCCATACGGAATTTCGAACACCGATAGAAGACCGCTTCCGATGCCGCCCAATCCCGCGAGCAATGTGAGCGACGCTGAATTGCAGGCGCTGATCGCGTGGGTGCTGACAAAATAGGACATGCACCCACAAACGGCACCGGGACTGAGGCCGTATGGACAGTCAATGATGCGGTTTGAATGACTGACAATTGCGTCGTAAACCCATAATTTATTTATGGTTATTATGCTCCGAGCTACAACTTCAGTTTCTTTGACTTAAGTTAAATCTTTTCGCAGACTGAATCTTTAGAGTTGCTCACTGCTGGGGCTTGGCTCGCTTTTGGCAGAAATAAAAATCGCCACTGAGGAGGAAACAAAAAATGAATAGCCCGTCTCGCGAAGAACCCATCCCCCTGATGCAGAAATTGCTGGACAACCCCTTCCTGCTGCTGTTTTTGGGTGTCATGGTTCCCATGCTGGTCTACACCCTCTGGGGCGTCATAGAAATACTGACGGTTCCGCTTGCCAAATAGGCAACGGTCGCTGCATCGCGCGTTTTTTTGAACAAGGGGTGAGAACATGAGCGCAATACTGCCGCCGTCAGAACGGCTTTGGTGGAAACAGCCTTTGGATCGCGTCGAAGGGACCTGGATTCTGATCGCCTTCGTCTGGTGCATGATCATGTTCGCCATGATGGTGGGCTGGCACATCTACGGCAAACAGAACCTGTCGACAGAGACCTACAGGACCACTCGCGAGATGTTCACGGCGAAGACGCAGGCCATGGTGGACAAATACACCGTGCGCACGGAAACCGACAAGAAAATCCCGGTGGTGCGCCCGCCCGCTGGCAGCGACGTCTACCTCATCGCACGTCTCTGGGATTGGTGGCCGGTCCTGGAACTCGAGAAGGACAAGACCTATCGCCTGCATCTGACCTCGATGGACTACAACCACGGGTTTTCGCTGCAGCCGGTCAATATCAATATCCAGGTCGTGCCGGGCTATGAGCATGTGGTGAAAGTGACACCGAATCAGTCCGGGATTTTTTCCATTGTCTGCAACGAATACTGCGGGATCGGCCATGCCAATATGGCCGGCCGCATCTACGTCAAGTAAGGGGAGGCGCCAATGACTACCTACCGCACCTGCCCGCGCTCCGGGCTGCAGTTCGACACCCAGGCTGAGAAACTGATGCTGGCCAATGCCGTCGCGGCAGTGGTCTGGTTGCTGGTTGGAGGCATACTCGCCGTGGGCGTGGTGCTGACGCGCTGGCCCGCAGTGCACTGGCTCGCCGCCGACAATTTCTACATGGTACTGACCGCCCACGGCATCGACATGCTGATCTTCTGGATCATTTTCTTCGAGATCGCTGTCCTCTATTTCTGCTCCTCGACCCTGCTGCGCTGCCGCATCGCCACGCCCAGAGTCGCCTGGCTGGGCTTCGCGCTAATGCTGATCGGTTCCGTCACCACCAACGTCGCGGTGTTCAGGGGTGCATCGAGCGTGATGATGACCTCCTACGTGCCGATGATGGCCGAGCCGGCGTTTTATCTCGGACTGATCCTGTTCGCGGTGGGCGCACTGGTCGGCTGTTTCGTGTTCTTCGGCACCCTGGTCGTGGCGAAAAACGAGAAAACCTACCAAGGCTCGGTGCCGCTGGTCACTTTCGGCGCGATTACGGCCGCCATTATCGCCGTGTTCACCATCGCCTCGGGCGCGATCATCCTGATCCCGACTTTCCTCATGTCGATAGGCGTCGTGAAGGAGGTGGATGCCCTGGTGTATCGCACCATCTGGTGGGCTTTCGGCCATTCCTCGCAGCAGATCAACGTCGCCGCGCATATTTCCATCTGGTATGCCATCGCCGCCATTTGCTTCGGCGCCAAGCCGATGTCCGAACGCGTCAGCCGCGGCGCCTTCCTGCTCTACATCCTGTTCCTGCAACTGGCGAGCGCGCACCACCTGTTGGCGGATCCGGGTCTGAGCACGGAATGGAAAGTGGTCAACACCAGCTACTTCATGTACTTCGCAGTGCTGGCCTCGATGATCCACGGCCTCACCATTCCCGGTGCGATCGAGGTGGCACAGCGCGAGAAAGGTTTCACCAAAGGCCTGTTCGAATGGCTCAGGAAAGCGCCCTGGGGCAATCCGGTGTTCTCCGGCATGTTCATTTCCCTGATCGGCTTCGGTTTCCTGGGCGGCATCTCCGGGGTGATGATGGGCACGGAACAGCTGAACATGATCATCCACAATACCATCTACGTCCCCGGCCATTTCCATGCCACGGTGGTGATCGGCACCTCGCTTTCGTTCATGTCGCTGACCTATTTCCTGATACCGGTACTGTTCAAGCGCGAAATGATCAGCCCGGGCCTGGCCAAGCTGCAGCCCTACCTGTTCGGCCTGTCGATGTACTTCTTCGTCCTGGTGATGATGGGTGCGGGAACCCTGGGCGTCTCCCGCCGCCATTGGGACATGGCCATGGGCGGTTCGCCGTTCGCCTACGAGTTTCCCGGCGCCGCCTATCTGATGATGGGCCTGGTCGGGATCTCGGGCGTAGTCGCCATTGTCGGCGGCGCGCTGTATATCTACATTACCGTCGGCTCGCTGCTCTGGGGCAGGAAACTGGACGCGGGCGCGCTCAAACAAAAGACCGTGCCGATTCCAGTTGTCCCCGCCAACGTCGCGCTCCAGGGGCATGGATCGGCCGGCTTCGCCGCGCCGGGCACCTTTGCCCTGGCAATGGTGTTCCTGGTCGCGTTCGTGCTGTACTACTTCATCAACTGGAAGTATCTGTCCCAGGTCTGGGGACTCAGCTGATGCCCTGCCGCGGAACCACGCGCTAATGCACTGGCCCGGAGGACGACGCTTCGGCTGCTTGCCGCTGCTGCCATAACACCCCGATCGAGCGCAGACACTATGGACACGACGCTACGCAGCAACGACGCCGCAGACCTCGCGCGCAAGATCCTGGGGCTGTTCAAGTTGCGCATCGGTTTTGTCATTATGATCACCGCCCTGGCCGGCTACGCCGTTACCCCCGGGGCCGGACCGGGCGGCATCCCGCTGGCGGTGCTCGCGCTAGCGGTGTTGCTCTCCTCGGCCAGCGCCGGTGCCTTCAATCAATACATCGAATACGACACCGACCGCCTGATGCTGCGTACCCGCGGCCGCGCCTTTGCTACCGGCGCTCTGCCGCATACCCCGGCATGGCTGGCGCTGATCGGCATACTGCTCGCGGCATCGGTCGCGGCGGCCTGGTATGCGACCAATCCGCTCGCCGCGCTGTATGTTTTTCTCGGCGCGTTCTTCTACGCCGTTGTCTATACCGTCTGGCTCAAACGCCGCACCTGGCTCAACATCGTCGTCGGCGGGCTCGCCGGGAGTTTTTCCGTGCTCGCCGGCGCCGCGGCAGCCAATCCGGAACCGGGCACGGTACCACTCCTGCTGGCGCTGGTACTGTTCCTGTGGACCCCGCCCCATTTCTGGAGCCTGGCCATCGCCAACAGTTCCGATTACGCAGCGGCAGGCGTGCCTATGCTGCCGGCGGTCGTCGGCGATGCACGCGCCGCGCAAATCGTGTTCGCGAGCGCACTCGTCCTGGTCGGCGTTTCGCTGCTGCCTGTGTTCTTCGGGGCGGGTCTGATCTATTTCGCCGGCGCCCTCGCTGGTGGCGCCCATTTCGTCCACAAAGCCTGGCTATTGGCACGCGCGCCCAGCCGCAAGACGGCAATGCGTTCCTTCCACGCGTCGCTGGCTCAATTGAGCCTGTTGCTGTTGGCGGCGATGACCGACGCTCTGCTATTCTGAGCGGGAACGGCTTGCATCCGATCGCCGGGGCCAGGCCCGCATCGGCTTTAGTTGGTCAGTCTATGCAGTCTATCCGAGCACAAGATTTTGACACTCTATAGCGTCCCCGCTCCTTACGGCCTTTGGCGCCGCGTATACGCCGGCGCCCTGCTGGCAATATTCTGCTGCGTGGCCGTGCCCGCTGCGGCATTGGAAACCGCCGCGCCGGCGCTCTCCCCCGCCCTGGACCAGGCTACGGCCCTGCGTGCCAGTCAGGCGGTGGTAGGGCGCGCGATCGGCGACTACACGCTGCTGGACCGCGAGGGTCGCAGCGTTCGCCTGTCCAGCTATCGCGGCAAACCGCTGCTGGTGAGCTTCATCTACACCGGCTGTTTTCAGATCTGCCCGACGACCACCCGGGCGCTGCAACTAGCGGCATCGGTCGCACGCGATGCACTCGGTGCGGGCCGCTTCAATGTGATCAGCATTGGTTTCAATCAACCGGCCGATACACCGCAGGCGCTCAAGTCTTTTGCCGCCCAATACGGCATCAACTCGCCCAACTGGGAATTTCTCAGCCCGCCCGCTGCCATCGTGCCGGATCTGGCACGCGACTTCGGCTTTGGCTTCGTCGCCACCGCGGCGGGGTTCGACCACCTGCTGCAAGTCAGTGTGGTTGACGCCGAGGGCCGCATCTATCGCCAGATTTACGGCGAGAATTACTCTGCCGACTTTCTTACCGAGCCGCTGCGTCAACTCATCGCGGGCACCCCGGTTGCCGACGCCACCAGCTTCTCCGAGATTTTCGAGCAGGTGCGGATACTGTGCTCGGTATATGACCCGCGCACCGGCAAGTATCGCGTAAGCTACGCAATTGTTCTCGAGCTCGCCGGCGGCGCGACCTTCCTGCTCTGGGTGCTCTGGTTCTTTCTCAACGAGTGGTGGACGCGCAGGCGCTCGGCCAGGCGCTCGCGCGCTTGATGCGCGTCGATCCGATCGGATCCGCCAGCGGCCGCGGCCGGCGTCGCTGCAGGGACGGCGGCGAATGACAGAATCCGCTCCTTATGCAAAACAAAACAGCGCTCTGATCGCCTACCGGCGCATCGAACATAGCTTCGACAGGGTATTCGGGGACGCGCTCAATCCCTGGCGCCATCTCGGCGCACTCGGTTTCCTATTGTTCTGGATCGTCGCCCTCACCGGACTGTATCTTTACGCCGTGCTCGACACCTCGGTCGATGGCGTGTATCGCTCCATTAACTGGCTCTCGCGCGAACAATGGTACCTGGGCGGCGCGCTGCGCAGCCTGCACCGCTACGCCGCCGACGCCTTCGTGCTGGTCACCTTGCTGCATCTCGCGCGCGAATTCCTGCTCGGGCGCTACACCGGCTTTCGCCACTTTTCCTGGCTCACCGGCGTGCCGCTGCTGTGGTTCATCTATATCTCCGGCGTCGTCGGCATTTGGCTGAGATGGGACCAGCTGGCGCAGTTCTCCGCGGCCGCCACCGCCGAATGGCTCGATTGGCTGCCCGTCTTCGCCACGCCGCTGATACGCAACTATCTGAGCGCAAACGCCGTCAGCGACCGCTTGTTCTCATTGTTCGTATTCGTGCATATCGGGGTGCCGCTGCTGCTGATCTTCGGCCTGTGGTTCCACATTCAGCGCATCAGCCGCGCCGAAGTGTTCCCCCCGGCTGCGCTTTCCGCGGGCTCGCTGCTTGCCCTGTTGGCGCTGTCCCTGACGCTGCCGGTTACGAGCCAGGCCGCAGCCGAGCTTTCCCTGGTTCCGGATCTGCTCGCACTCGACTGGTTCTACCTGTTCTGGCAACCGCTGATGTATGCCACCTCAGCCGGTGCAGTGTGGGCGCTGCTGGCTGGGGCGACTTTGCTCCTGTTCGTCCTGCCGGCCTTGCCGCATACTGTTGCCGCACCGATCGCCGAGGTGCACCTAGACAATTGCAATGGCTGCCGCCGCTGCTTCGAAGACTGTCCCTACGCCGCCATCACCATGGTGCCGCATCCGAGTGGCATCGCGGGCCGGCAACTCGCCCAGGTGATCCCCGATCTGTGCGCAAGCTGCGGCATCTGCGCCGGCGCCTGCCCCTCGTCCACTCCTTTTCGCAGTACGGCCGAACTGCTTACCGGCATCGATATGCCGCAAATGCCGATCGCTGGCTTGAGGCAGGCACTGGAACAAGGCTTGACGCGGCTTGAGGGCGAAAACGGAATTGTCGTGTTCGGCTGCGATCAAGGCGCGCGTTTGGCAAGTCTGGCCGGCAAGGACATCGCAAGCGTCAGTTTGATCTGCACCGGCATGCTGCCACCCTCTTTCGTCGAATACGCGCTGCGCGGCGGCGCCGCCGGCGTGCTGGTGACCGGCTGCCGCGCGGGCGCTTGCGCATTTCGCCTGGGCAATCGCTGGACCGAAGAGCGCCTCGCCGGATTGCGTGAGCCGCATTTGCGCGCCAGCCCGATGGGCAAGATAGTGCGCATCGCCTGGGCCGACCGCGGCGAGGAGGCCGAGCTTGCGCTCGTACTCGACGCTATGCGGCAGGCACTGGCGGCGGAACGGCTGCCCAATAGCGATCCAATCGCGGATTCGACTGCGGATCCTATCGTTCCATCGAATAGGGTGACAGCGCATGCTTAGACCGATTTCCTGGATAGGCCAGGCGCTGCTCTACGGGCTGTTCGCGCTGATCATCGGCTATTTCTCCAGCTCGCCGCCCTACCGGCATTTACCCGCCGGCCAGGCGCTGATCAAACTGAGTTTCAGCCATGAAGGCAAGCTGGTCTCGGCCTGTCGCCAGCGCAGTGCGGAAGAACTCGCCAAACTGGCGCCCAATATGCGCGCACCCATGGATTGTCCGCGCGGGCGCTCGCCGGTCACGGTCGAAATCGATCTGGACGGCACCCCCGTGTACCGCAAGGTGGCCATACCCTCGGGACTGTCCAAAGATGGTGCCTCTACCGTCTATCACCGCTTTCCCGTGCAATCCGGGGAGCATCGGCTCGCAATTCGCCTGAACGACGACGCGCGCAACGCGGGTTTCAATTATCGCCGCGAGGAAATGGTGAGCCTGAAACCCGGCAAGGTGCTGGTGATCGACTTCAACCAGGAAGCCGGCGGAATCACGCTGCAATGAATGCGCCCAAAATTCCACTTCCAGAGTATGCACTGCCGCTGCCGGACAGCGCCCGGCAAGCGCTGGCGCGCGCCTGGTTGTGGCTGGGCTTGATTTCGCTGATCGGTTCGGGCGTGTTCTCGGTGTTACTGGTGCTGTCACGCACTCCGGTCTTGCAGGAGCTTTTTCCTGACGCGGATTTTTTCCACGTCGCGCTGGTGGCACATGTCGACCTGTCGGTGCTGGTGTGGTTCATCGCCATTGCCGGCATGCTGTGGAGTCTCAATAGCTCCAGCCATGCCATGGGCTGGGGCTGGCTTGCCCTGTGGGTCTGTGCGCTCGGCGTGGCGCTGATGTCGCTCGCGCCATTCATCGGCGGCGGTGTACCCATCATGGCAAATTACATTCCGGTACTGAGCGATCCGGTGTTTATCTCCGGGCTGCTCGTGTTCGGCGCAGGTTTCGCCGCGCTGGTTTTGCGCAGCCTGGTGCTTGCCCCGGTCCTGGGACTTGGTTTCAACGGCGGCGGCGCGCTGCGCTTCGGTCTGAATGCGGCTGCCGTCTCCGCTGCAGTGGCCATACTGGCATTCGCCTGGTCCTATGCCGTGGTCCCGCTATCGCTGGATCACAAGGCGTATTACGAAATCCTGTTCTGGGGCGGCGGCCACGCTTTGCAGTTCACCTGGACGCTGCTGATGCTGGTGGCGTGGATCTGGCTTATCAGCGCCTGCGGCGCGCGCGTGCCGCTGAGTCCGCGCGTGGCGCTGCTGATGTTCCTGCTGGCGCTGGCCTGCGTATTCGTCACGCCTTACGCCTATCTGGCCTATGACGTCGCTTCGGTCGAACACCGCCAGCTGCTGACCTGGGCCATGCGTTTTGGCGGCGGGCTGGCGATCCTGCCGATGGGCCTGGCGGTGCTGGTGGCACTGCGCCCGGCTGCGGACATGCGCGCTGACGCAAAGCCGCTGGTCGCGGCGCTTATCGCCTCGGTCGCTTTGTTCGCCGTCGGCGGCGTAATCGGCATATTCATCAGCGGCAACAATGTCAAGATCCCCGCCCATTACCATGGGTCCATCGTCGGCGTGACGCTCGCCCTGATGGGACTGGTCTATCACCTGCTGCCGCAACTGGGCTACGCCGCGCCCGTCGGCAGGATGGCCACCTGGCAGCCTGTCTTCTACGGCATGGGGCAATTGATGCACATTGCCGGCCTGGTATGGTCAGGCGGCTACGGCGTGCAGCGCAAAGTGGCCGGTACCGAGCAGGTGCTCAGTAGCGGCGGCGAAATCGCCGGCATGGGATTGATGGGACTGGGCGGACTCGTCGCCATCATCGGCGGCCTGCTTTTTATCGTTGTGGTGATCCGTGCCGTGCGCGACGGCACCAGGGCGGCGGGACGATGATCAAACGCCTGCAGCGCAGCCTGCGCTGGCTGTTCATGCGCGTCGAGGCGCTGTTCAATGCCGCCTTCGGCGACCAGTTCAATCCGCTGTATCACCTCGGTGCCATCAGCTTCTTCCTGTTCTGGATCGTCGCCATCAGCGGGCTTTACCTTTACATTTTCTTCAAGACCGGCGTAGCCGACGCCTATGCGTCGGTGCAGGCGCTGACTGAGGGCCAATGGTATGCCGGCGGCATACTGCGCAGCGTCCATCGCTACGCCTCCGACGCCATGGTGCTGACCATGCTGCTGCACATGCTGCGCCACTACGCCTTCGACCGCTTTCGCGGCTTTCGCTGGTTCTCCTGGCTGACCGGCGTACTACTCATCTGGCTGGTCTACATATCCGGAATCAACGGCTATATGCTTCCCTGGGACAAGCTGGCGCAGTTCGTGGTCGTCGCCAGTTTCGAATGGCTGGACTGGCTGCCGATATTCAATGGCGCACTGATCCGCAATTTCATCTATCAGTCCAGCGTCAACGACCGCTTCTTCTCGCTGCTTTCCTTCATTCACATCGGCCTGCCTCTGGGGGTGCTGCTGTTGATGTGGATCCATGTGCAGCGCGTGCCCAAGGCGAGCACCAATCCGCCACGGCCCATCATGCTCAGTCTGTTGCTTACCTTGCTGGCCCTGTCGCTGGTCGAACCCGCGCTGAGCCAGGGCGGCGCAGCGGATTTCGGCACGACGCCCAGCGAGCTTGCCTTCGACTGGTTCTATTTGATGGTCTATCCGCTGCTGTATAGTTGGCCGCTGGGCCGGGTCTGGTTGCTGCTGTTTGCAGCGACTGCATTGTTCGCCGTCCTGCCCTGGCTGCCGCCGAAATTCCGCCGCGGCGCAAAGCACGAGTTTCATATGCGCGTGCACCCCGACAAGCGCACAGTCACCTTGCGCGCGGGCGAGACCGTTCTAGAAGCAGGCCTGCGCGCCGGCATAGGCCTGCCGTTCGAATGCCGCAACGGCGCCTGCGGCAAATGCAAATGCACCCTGCTCCACGGCAGCGTCGACTATGGCGACTATCAGGCGAGCGCGCTGAGCGAGGTCGAGAAAGCACAGGGTACGGCACTCATGTGCTGTGCCATCGCCCGGTCCGACCTGGAGATCGAATACGAGGCCGGCGACGCGACTGTGCAGACTTTTATCGGACGCGTGCACAGCATGGAGCGCCTGTCCGACGAGGTCATGCGACTCATGCTTTCCCTGCCCGCGGGCGAGCGCCTGCACTTCGTCGCCGGCCAGTACATCAATATCCTGCTCGCGGACGGACAACGGCGTGCGTTCTCGTTCGCCAATCCGCCGCAGCAAGCCGATTTCATCGAGTTGCATGTACGCCTGATCGCCGGCGGCCGCTTCACGACTCATGTCTTCAATCACATGAAAGTCGGCGACGATCTGCGTTTCGAAGGACCGCTGGGCTCCTTCTACCTGCGCGATAGCGAACGGCCGATCATTTTCGTCGCCGGCGCCACCGGCTTCGCGCCGATCAAGAGCATCGTCGAAGACGCGTTTCATCGCGGCCTGCGCCGGACTATGCTGCTGTATTGGGGAGTGCGACGACCCGGTGATTTTTACATGATGGAACTCGCCCGGCGCTGGCAGCAGGAGCACGACAACTTCAGGTTCGTGCCGGTGCTGTCGGAGCCAGCAGCGGGAGATCAATGGCAGGGCCGCAGCGGCCTCGTGCACGAGGCCATTCTGAGTGATTTTCCGGATCTGAAAGGCCATGAAATCTACGTCTGCGGCTCGGCGAAAATGGTAGACAGCGCATTCCCCGCCTTTCTCGAGCAGGGCTTGTCCGAAGAGTATTGCTTCTCCGACGCTTTCCTGCCATCGAGCAGCTGATCGATGCGACTGGCGACTATTACACTCGGCATGCCATGACTAAGCGCTCCAGGGGATTTCCGACCGTATGAAACCCGGGCCACTACGCTGGCTGGTGCTGGCGGCGCTGCTGCTGGTGCTCGTGATCACCACGACCAGTGCCTATATCCGTCTGTCGCAGGCCGGATTCGGCTGCGCCGACTGGCCAGCCTGCTACGGCCGCAGTGTCTCAGCCTACTCGGCCGGACAGCTGATACCGGAACGGTCGGCGCTGTTCTGGGCGCGCGCCATGCACCGCCTTGCTGCAAGTTCGACGGGCATTCTGTTACTGCTGATCGTGTTTCTGGGCTGGGACAAGCTGCAAGGCACGGCCGCACGTCTGGCCGCAGTCACGACCGTGATACTGGCCGGATTTCTCGCCTGGCTCGGGCTGTTTACGCCCTCGAAGCTCCCGGCGGTGACCCTGGGCAATTTGCTCGGCGGCATGAGCCTGCTCGCACTGCTCTGGTGGCTGCACCAGCGTGACCGCGGCGGCGGCCGCAAGCTGCAATGGCTCGCCCTGGCTGCGCTGGCACTGCAGATCGCACTCGGCGGGATGATAGGCGCGCGCCACGCCGCGCTCTCCTGCATCACGCTGCCCGCATGCGCCGGCGGTTGGTGGCCCGATGCGGTCGACTGGCGCCTGTTCAATCCATTCCTTGCCCTGTCCGCATCCGATATGGGTTCCGCTGCGCGCGAGGCGCTGATCATGTCGCATCGCTACGGCGCTGCGCTGGTCGCGGGAATTCTGTGCCTGTTGGGCGTCAAAGCGATTCGGCGCGGCGCTCACTCCGCCGCCGGTGGCTGGATGCTGCTCGGCATGCTGGGGCTGCAAATGCTGCTGGGCGCGGGCATGGTAGTGGCGAATTTTCCGCTGCCCCTGGCACTTCTGCACAATCTGGGCGCTGCGCTCCTGCTGGGCGCGACCATCGGACTGAGCTGGCGGAATTCCAAAAATCAGGAGGAAACATGAAAATCGTCGATGCCCGCGGATTGCAGCACCCCGAGCCGTTCGAACGCGTGGTGGAAGCCTTGACCGAACTGGTCCTGGGTGAGCAGTTGAAACTCATCATCCACCAGGAACCGCGTCCGCTGTACCGTTTCCTCGAGCGCAATCGCTATGCCTACAAGGCGGAGAGCTTCGACGACGGGCGTTTCGAGATACTGATCTGGGAACTGCCTGCGGACTAATTCGAGCAGGCGCGCAGTTTGGCGACATCGGGGATGTAGATCGAGCGCCCGTGCACTTCGATCAGACCGCGCGCGGAAAGGTCGTGCAAAATGCGCGAAAAATGCTCTTGCGTCACGCTAAGGCGCGAAGCAATCACGCCTTTGGTCGCCGTCAGTGTCACTTCGAGACCACTGCCGGTCGAGGAACTCTCTTCGCTGCCGCACAGGAGATAGCCGATTACACGCTGCGTGCCGGAGTGCAGCGAATCGCTCTCCAGATCGCTCATCAGGCGATGCAGGCGGCTCGACAGGCCGGCGATCATGCGGCGTACGAATTTCGGGTCGCGCTCCAGTTCCTCGAACACCACTTCCCTGCCGACGTACAACAGCATCGAGTCCGACAGCGTTTGTGCGGTCACCACATGCGGGCGCTCCATGAACATGACCGCTTCGCCAAAGCTCTGCCCCGGCCCGTTCAGGTCCACCACTTTCTCATCCCCGCGCGGCGAACTGAAGGCGAGTTTTACCTGTCCGTAAACCACGATGTAAAAGCCCAGTGCGGGGTCACCGCGGCGAAACAGGATATCTCCTTTTTCCGCGTGTACCTGCTGCGTGTTCAAAGCTATGCGATCCAACTCCTCGCTTCCCAGTTCGCGGAACAGCGGCACATTGGCAAGGAAGGTCTGTACTTTAATTGGAACGTTGAGCAAGCCGCTGCCCTTTGCGGGATGTTGTAACTGGCGCGATTTCCAGACGCATGCCGATTCTCCCGGTATTTGCGGCCCATGGCAATGCCGGCCCAGGGCGGCCACGCATCAGCCCGCCGTGGCATGCCTGCTGCGGACGACCGCCATATTGGCAGGCCTGTCCGATATAATACGCTTTGCGTTCACGCGGCTGCGCGCATGCCCGGGTTGTCGCAATCGGACTAACTCGGCCGTGCCATGCGCCCCGGGCGCGGAACATTGGTAACTTGGACATGCCAAAACAAACAGTCGAATTCACCACCGACGGACGCTTCGTGCGCCGCGCTCGTGAGCTGAGCATCATCGAAGCGATGGTGCGCATGTACTGCCGCGGCCACGATCATTCCCGCCGCGACCCGCTCTGCGCCGATTGCGCCGAACTGTTCGACTACGCCACGCGCCGGCTGGAGCGCTGCGTGTTCGGCGACGCCAAGCCGACCTGCACCAACTGCACCGTACATTGCTACAGCGCGCAGATGCGCGAACAAGTCAGAGTGGTGATGAAATGGGCCGGACCGCGCATGCCGCTGCGCCATCCGATACTCAGCATTCTCCATATGATCGATGGGCGCCGGCCGGCACCCCTGCTCCCGGCCACGCCGCCGAAACGCATCGAGAAATCCGGACCTACACAGCACGCCGCCAAAGAGTAGCGCGGCAACGGTTTGCTAGTCCGCAGATTCCAGGTCCGAACGCCGCTTCTTTCATATCCATTTTTCAAGCGCAACTCTTGTTGCCCATCTGAAAAATGCCACCATGTATTTGCCTCCGCCCAAATACATTCCAGCCAAAAAGACCAAATGCGCTATTGCCAGCAAGAGGGGACCACCTATGACAATGAGCAAGGGTTCGTGCCAATAAATCGACAACGCTCCGATCAAACTTACTACCGGCAAACCGATGATGTAACTACAGCATATTAGGAGAATTCCCGCGTAATTTTGCGCTGTTGGCTTCTCTTTAAACGCACTCAGGTCTGCTCCATCAATGATTGCCCTGCTTGCAAACTTCGTATTCGCGATACCTTTGGCCAACCTGGTAATCATGCTCAATTCAGAAAACCTCTCTGAAAACCTTAAAATGAATCATTCCTCAGCACTGCAGACCGGCTGAACCTTACGTTTGGAGTCTCGCAAGAATTCAGACCCGACTCTTTGGCGGAAACCAGGATTTCCCGGAAGCGCTTTGATGAAACATGGAACCTGGGTTCGGCGACAAGAATCCTTCCCTTCGGCTTGAGACATGAGCGAATCTGGCAAAAGAATATGTTGGTATCAGGAACTTCATGCACCATCCAAAAGGCAAGTATGAAATCAACAGCAGTCTCAATTCCAAGTTTATTGGGTTCACTCTTATGAATACGGATTCTCTCTGAGCAAGCTGCTTTTCCAGCGCGCTTCTCCAATATGTTTAGCATTTCCGGCTGGACATCAGCGGCAATGACACAACCCTTATCGCCGACGAGCTTGGCAAGACCAATGGAAAAAAATCCCATCCCACAGCCAACATCCAAGACCGTCATACCATTGGCCACATATGAGCCAAGCAATTTCTCGGGATTGTGAAAAAGATGCCGAATGGGATTGTCAAATGTGTACGCCAGCCACCACGGGCAAATATGGTTGCTCATACAAAGAACCTTCCAAAAACATTCATGGTTTTTGGTGAGAATATGATCTGTTCACGTGGCTAACATCTTGTCACCACACCGGCCGATCCGGACTATTGACAACCGTTGGTGTGAATTCGTGCCTGAGCCCGCAAGCGGCCAGTCGCGAAATCCCGCTTTCTTCCAAGGGCCGCTTTCGGCGCGTATGACCAACCGCCGCTCCCGGCCCTGGAAGGAGGTTTGCTTCTCGGTCATAAGCCCGCACTACCCTTCCCCATCATGGTCACCATGCAGGCTCTGCTCAGCAGCCTGGTAGCCAACCCGGTGAGCAGCCGGTATTTCGGGCCGCTGACCTGGGTGGGATTCTTTCGCGCCTGCAGGGCAGACAATGCCTCGCGCACCACTATCTCCGGCGAGTAACGCGGGCCGCCGGGCTCCCGATGAGGCCTAGCGCCCATAGCCACGTCATGAAAACGTGTTTCAGTCACCCCCGGCAGAAGAGCCATGACGTATATGTCCTTCTTCTTGTATTCATACCAGAGCGCTTCCGTGAAGTTCGTGACAAAGGCCTTGGTGGCGCTGTACACCGCACCTCCCGGATAGGGCAGCAGAGACAAGGCGGATGAGACGTTGAGCAGGGCGTCGCCGGCTGAGGCCGTTTGTAGAAAGACGTGAGAAAGCTCCACCAGTGCGGTTACGTTCAAGCGGATCAGGTGGTGAAGTTTGTCCTGGGGAATATTTGCAAAGCGATCATAAATTCCGTAGCCGGCATTGTTGACCAGCAATGAATATTTCGTGTCCCGGATATCCCGGCAGACCAGCTCCAGATCATGCGTATGAGTCAGATCCGCCCGGATGTACCGGTGGCTTTCGCCAAGCTCCGTGATCAACGCCTGCAGTTTATCCGTGCTTCTCGCCACACAGGTCACAGAATAGCCCTGCTCCGCCAGTTGTCTGGCAAAAACCAGTCCAATGCCGCTGCTTGCCCCGGTAATCAATGCCTTTTTCACAATTCACCTCTCGCCTCTGCGGAAATAGAATTTGTCTTCTGCACATATTTTCATGGCGCAGAAAAAAAGACATTAACCTCGGTTAATCTCGGATGAGTTTTGCAGAAGCTGCAGTCAGCCCAATCTTTTTCCGGATACGGGAAAGCGCCACATCGGTAATGCCGAGGTAAGAGGCGACATGATATTGACTGATCCGATCTGCCAGACTAGGATAATTTGCCAGGAATCGGCGATAGCGGGTCTCGGCCGAATCCAATAGGAATTCGCCTTCACGGATTTCTTTGCTGACCGCAACCCGTTCAGCCATCATCCGTCCCACCCGTTCCCACGAGTGATGACGATCATAGCCGTCTCTGATCACCTGGACGGGAATCACCATCGCCTCTGTGCGTTCCAGCGCCTGAACGGAAAACCGGCACGGTTGTTTTAAGACTTCGGCACCAAAAGAACCGACAAACTGATTTTCCTGCGCAAATGCCTTGTTAAACTCTTTGCCGTCCCCGGTCAGATAGAAAAAGCGGACAAATCCGCTCACAAGAAAAAAGAAATCCGTCACCGGTTCCCCGGCTCGGATAAGAAGGTCATGGGTTTCAAAGACACGGTTACGCACCTGCCGCGCAAACAGCTC
>CAKKSJ010000331.1 GCA_919902965.1 Burkholderiales bacterium | reverse complement strand
TAAGCTGCGCAAGGCGCGCAATTCCTCGGCGTAGGTGCTCTTGAACGATTTGGCATACTTCGCCAGCACGTCATAGCGGCAGGCGATGACCGCTTGCAGCGTTTCGAAATCGGCGACCGGCTTCGCCTCGGTGAATCGCGGCCTGGGCGCGATTTTCTTGACATTGGCCAGCCCCAGGACCTCTAGCATGCGTATATAGGTCCAGCCGATGTCGAATTCGTACCATCTGTTGGAGAGTTTGGCGGATGAACCGTAAGCGTGGTGATTGTTGTGCAGTTCCTCCCCACCGATCAGTATGCCGAGGGGGAAAATATTGGTGCTCGCGTCGGCAGTGGACCAATTGCGGTAGCCCCAATAGTGGCCGATGCCGTTGATCACGCCAGCGGCCCAGAACGGAATCCATGCAATCTGCACGGCCAGGATCAACAGGCCGGGCACGATGCCGAACAGGGCGATGTTAATCGCGCCCATGAGCATCAGCCCGAGCTTGGCGCGGTTGCTGTAGATATTGCGCTCCAGCCAGTCGTCCGGCGTGCCATGGCCGTAGCGTTCCAGCGTCTGCTTGTTGTGGGATTCTTTCACGTAAAGAAACACCCCGCCCCAGAGCACGCGATTGATGCCGTAAATCTGCGGACTATGCGGATCATCCGGGGTCTCGCATTTTGCGTGATGCTTGCGGTGGATGGCGGCCCACTCCTTGGTCACCATGCCCGTGGTCAGGCACAGCCAGAGGCGGAAGAAATGGCTCGCCAGCGGGTGCAGGTCGAGCGCGCGGTGCGCCTGGTGACGATGCAGGTAAATGGTTACGGCGGCGATGCTTACATGGGTCAGCACCAGTGTCACGAGGACCAGACCCCACCAAGGCAATTCCAATATCCCCGAAAAAAGCATCAACGCTCCATTGAGTTCGTAAAGCAGGCCGGATTTCTGCGTCGCTCGAAGTATACCGCAGGTCCGCGCGACGCGGGCGGCGCAGTCTGTCACGCAGCGATTCAGCCGGGAGCGCCGTCCGCCTTGGGCAGGATGCGGACTTCCCGTTGCGGAAATGGGATTTCGATACCCGCGTCCTGGAAAGCGCGCCAGATTGCCAGGAACAGATCCGAGCGGGTGGCGAGCACGCCGTTCTCGGGGTCGTCGATCCAGACCCCCAGTTCGAGATCGATGCCGCTGTCGGCAAAGCGCACCAGGAACGCTTTCGGAGGCGGGTCGGCGAGCACGCGCGGCTGCTTGCCTGCCGCTTCCTCCATCAGTTGCATCGCCTTGTGCAGATCGCTGCGATAGGCTATCTGCAAATCCAGCCCCAGCCGGATCTGGCGGTTGGAGTAGGAGTGGTTGAGGACCGTCGTCGAAATCAGCAGTTCGTTCGGAATAATCGCCTCGCGGCCATCGAGTGCGCGCACCACCACGTAGCGCGTGGTGATGTTTTTCACTTCGCCGTAGAAATTGTCCACCGTGATCAGGTCGCCGATGCGCATCGATCGGTCGAGCAGGATGATAAAGCCGCTGACGTAATTGCTGGCGATCTTTTGCAGCCCAAAACCCAGGCCGACGCCGATGGCGCCGCCGAATACCGAAAGCACGGTGAGGTCTATGCCCAGCATCGGCAGGACCGTGAGTACCGCAAGCAGCACCAGCAGCGCCGTAGCCAGACGCGAGAACACCACGCGCAGGCTGGAATGCAGCGATTCGGCGCGCATCAGCCGCGCCTCTATGGTGCCGGAAGCCCACATCGCCGCGAGCAGGGTGATCACCACCCAGAATGCTCCCTGCAGCACCAGCCACAGCGTGAGCTTCTGCGTGCCCACCTTGAAGCGTATGTCGTCAAGATAGGCGATCGCGTCCGGCAGCAAGCCGGAAACGTAGAGCACCAGTCCACCCCAGACCAGCGTCGCAATGGCCCGCTCGAAGCTGCGCACAATGCTTTCCCGGGCGAACACATGGCGCAGCACATAGAAGAAAAGGCGCACCAGCAGCAGAGACACGAGCAGGGGAACGAACAGTCGCAGCAGATCGATTTCGATCCATTTCCAGTGTCTGAGCAAGCCGATGGAGAGCGTCAGCGGAATCAGCGCGACCACCGGAAACAGGATGCGGCGCAGACCGCCGACGCCGAATCTCCAGATGCCGTCGGCTTCGACGCGGGAGAGGCGCAGCGCCCTGCCCGCGCCCCAGGCGAGCACGAAGCAGGCGAGCAGAATCGCGATCTGCCATGCGACCTGGGGATCGTGCAGATCGATCCAGGCCCGTTCCAGCAAGGTGCTAAGAGGTTCTTTCATGGTGCGGCATAGGGCAAGGCATCGGTGTAGTGCCGCCTCCAGTTGGCGGCGTAGGCGTTCACGATATCAGGGTTGTCGCGCAGAACAAGCAGGTTTTCGGCGTTCTTGTATTGCGCGGCATAGGTCCAATTGTAGCTCCCGGTGATTACGGCGGCCTCGGCCGTGCCTGCGTCCAGGACCATCACTTTGTTGTGCGCGCTTTGGTAGCGCACTTCCAGGACCACCGCTATGCCGGCCTGCACCAGATCAGGGATGCGACTGAACTCTCCGCCGTAGGTCTGTTCCCGGTCCGCCATGACGATAACGTCCACACCGCGCCGCCTCGCCGCGATCAGCGCGTTCGCGATGGCCCGGCTGGTAAAGCTGTAAGCCTGCACCAGAATCTGCTGCCGCGCCCGGCGTATGCCTGCGACGATCACGCCCTCCGCATCGTCCCAGGGCGTGAACGCCAGCTGTATGGTGCCCCGCGCCGGCATAGCCGGCGGTGTTCGACTGTCCGGCATAGCCGGCGGTGTTCGACTGTCCGGCATAGCCAGCGGTGTTCGACTGTCCGGCACAGCCGGCGGTGTTCGACTGTCCGGCACAGCCGGCCGCAGTTGCCGCAGCGCGGGAGCCTCGGTCGCCTGCTCGCGCAGTTGAGCCTGCGTCCCGGATGCGCAAGCCCCCAACAGGGCGAGCGCGAACAGGATCCGCTTCATTCTTTTTTCTTCGCCAGCAAGGCCGCAAAGAAACCGTCAGTACCATGCAGGTGCGGCGCGAGGCGCAGGTACTCGCCGGTGTCGAGTTCAATGCGCTGCTGTGCCAGGGCCGCGTTGGCCGGGCGCAACTCGAACTGCGCGTGGCTGGCCAGAAAAGACTGCACCACTTCGGCGTTTTCCTCATCGAGCAGGCTGCAGCTTGCGTACAACATTAGGCCGCCCGGCTTCACCAGCCTTGCCGCCCCAGCCAGGATGACATCCTGCTTTGCGCGGTATCCGGCCAGTGCCTGTTCGTCCTGCCGCCATTTGAGATCAGGATTGCGCCGCAGCGTGCCCAGGCCGGTACAGGGCGCATCCACCAGCACCCGGTCGAGCTTGCCGGCAAGACGCTTCAGGCGCGCATCGTTTTCGCTTGCGATCCACTGCGGATGCACGTTGGAAAGCCCGGAGCGGCCCAGGCGCGGCTTCAGACCCGCGAGGCGCTTTTCCGAAATATCGAAGGCGTACAGCCTGCCGCTGGAGCGCATCAGCGCTCCCAGCGCCAGCGTCTTGCCGCCGGCGCCGGCGCAGAAATCGGCAACCATTTCGCCGCGGCGCGGCGCAAGCAGCTGGCACAGCAGCTGGCTGCCTTCGTCCTGGATTTCAATCGCCCCCTCGAGAAACAGCGGGTGCCGGTTGATCTGCGGTTTGCCCTCCAGGCGCACGCCGACCGGCGAATAGCGCGTCGCCTGCGCGCCGATGCCATCGGCCGCGAGGCGGGCGAGCACAGCCTCGCGCTCGGCCTTCTGCAGGTTGACGCGTAAATCGAGGGGCGCGCTCGTTTGCAGGCTAAGCGCGAGCGCGAGCAATTCATCCGCGCTGTATTGCCGCTGCAGTCTTGCCAGCAGCCAATCGGGAAAATCACAGCGCACGGCCAGGCTATCGTTCTCCGCCTCCGCCTTGAGCCCGGCCAGCCAGTCCCGCTCCCGCGGCTTGAGCAATGCATCCAGTTCGCGCACGCTGAGGCCGCGCAGGCGCGTCAAGGCCGCAAGCACCAGACGGCGCGGATCCCGGCCTGCGCTCAGGGTTTCCAGCAGGCGCAGGCGACGCAAGACCGCGAATACCGTCTCGGCCACGAAGGCGCGATCCTGCTGGCCGAGCACGGGATGGGCGCGCAAATAGCGCGTCAACACCGCGTCTGCCGGGTACTTGAATTCCAGCACCTTGGCAAGCGCGTTTACAGTGTGGTCCAGCAGTGCGCGGGGCAGAGGCATAGGCTTTCAGCGGCGGCCCGCGTCAGTTTCCGATTCGCGCCAGCACCTGGTCGATGCGCGTGCCGTCGTTCTCGACGACCAGTACGCGCACCGGCAGATAGTCGCGGCCGCTCGCAAACCAGAGTTCCGTTTGCTTGTCGTCCTTGTTCTCACGCTGCTTCTCCAGGCGCACCGTGTCCAGTTCGCCCGCCGGGGTCTTGAGCATTTCTCGTCCGGCGACTTTGTAAACAAACTGCGTCAGGCCTTTGCCGTCGGTCACGCTGATGCGGATCTCCCTGCCCTGCTTGAGCCCGGGCGCGGCCTGGAATGCAAAGTTGTAAAGAAAACTCAAGCGATCCTGCAGCGGCAGGACCATGTTGGTAGTTTCCTTCCTGCCCTCATGCTCCTGCGTCAGGGTATTCTTTGTCCAATCGAACTTCGCCACCGCTGCGGGCTTGTCGCCGCGCTGATCGCGGTATTCCAGCGGGCGCAGGCCCGTGCTGGTGATCTCGCCGCGACACCAGCGCCGGGCTGCGCCGCGATAGAACAGCGCGCCGATACCGACGCCGCGCCCTTCGGAGCTCAGCGAAAAGCGCTTGCCGTCGTGCTCGAGCCGTTCAGTCAGCTCGGCCGCGACCACGCCGTTGTAGCTGACGTCGTAAGTCAGGCTCATCCTGAGCGGCGGCTGCGCGGCGCTTGCGCCGGCAATCAAACAGGCTGCGAGAAAGGCCGGAATCCTGATCAAGGCGCGTACAACTGTTGGGGATGATCCCCGTTAACGCGCACGATGCCGTTTTCGATGACCAGTTTCCCGTCGAGAAACCAGCGCGCGGCCTGCGGGTAAATGCGATGTTCCTGCGCCAGCACGCGCGCGGCCAGACTGGTTGCATCGTCGCGCACGAACACCGGCACCGCCGCCTGGACGACGATCGGACCGTGGTCGAGTTCAGCTGTGACGAAATGCACCGTGCAACCGTGCAGCTTCACCCCCGCCGCGAGCGCTCTGGCATGGGTATCCAGCCCGGCGAATGCGGGCAGCAGCGAGGGATGGATGTTGAGCAGGCGGCCCTGGTAGCGCTGCACGAAGCCCGCGCTGAGTATGCGCATGAATCCGGCCAGCGCCACCAGCCCGGGGTGAAAGGCGTCGACCGCCAGTGCCAGCGCCGCGTCGAAGGCCTCGCGCGTGGCATAGCCGCGGTGGGAAACAACGGCGGTCGCGATGCCGCGGCCGGCCGCGTACTCCAGTCCGGCGGCCTCCGCTCGATTGCTGATCACAGCCGCAACCGGCAGGCCGGCTTCAACCATGGCCCGCATATTGCTGCCGCGGCCTGAGATCAGGACGACCATGTTATTCATAACGCCATTTTAAGGCTAATTGGCCCTCAGGCCGGCGATGTGATCATGCGTGCTTCAGGTCGGCGCCTTGCGTTCCCGCAGCCTGTGTGCGCTCCACTGATCGAGCCTGGCGCGAGCGCCATTGATCGCCGGATCCATGGCGCGCGCATGCTCGGGCGTTCTTGCGGTCAGCTCGATTACATAGCCGTTCGGATCGCGGAAGTAAATCGAGTGAATGAAGCCATGGTCGGAGATGCCGCGGGTCTCTATGCCGCGCGCCTTTCCTTTGGCCATCATCTGCGCCAGCACCGGCTCTTCAACCTCCAGGGCGATGTGCAAATCGTAGTCATGCTGATTCTTGAACTCGAAGTCCATGTCCGGAGCGTCGAAGAACGCGAGATACGATCCGTCCTCGAGCTCGTAGAAAGTATGCAGCGTATTGGTCCTGCGACCGCTTTTGGTCTCCTTGATCTCCAACGTGCCCGCCAGACGCAATCCCAGAAAGTCCTCGTAGAACTGCCGCGTCTGTTCCGAGTCGCGGCAGCGATAGGCGTTGTGATGGAGTTTCCTGATCATGGACGATCCTCCTCGTTAGGCGTTAAGGCGTGCACTTGGAATCTGTAACAAAAATTCTCTTGTTGCAGCCTGACTTAGGGGAGCACGAGGGGACCTGCCCCCTCGTTTTGATACGGACTCTCAGACCGTCTCGAACGCAACCTCTTTCATCGACGCGGCGTAGCCGTCAAAAACTTCGTTCACCTTGTTCCAGTTCTTCAGAGCCTTCATGTTGCCAAGCCAGCGCTTGACGTTCGGGTAGGCCGACAGGTCGGAGCGAATCGCCTCGGCAAGCGCGACGAAGGCTGCGGCGTAATAGTCGGCTATGGTGATCTCGTCGCCGCACAGATGGGCCTTCTTGGGACCGATCAACTTTAGGTCCAGCACCTTCATCCAGGCTTGGGCGCGCTCCTTCCCCCAGGCGAGCGTTGCCTTTTGCACCTCGTCGCTTGGGCGCTTGTGGCCTGGAAACATCTGCGGGTAGACGAGACCATAGGCGAGATCGCGGCAGAGCTGCGTGTTGACCCAGTCCATCATCTCGTTGACGCGCGCGCGCGCGCAGGTCCTTCGGGTAGGCAGGCGAGCCGCTCTTTTCTGCGAGGTACTTGAGGATCGCCGAGCTCTCGGTCAGGCGGAAATCGCCGTCCTCCAGCACCGGAACCAGGCGATTGGGATTGATCTGCTCATACGGCGGCTGCATGTGCTCGCCGGTGAACAGGTCGACCACATGGAAGTCGATGGCTATTCCCGCCTCCGCGGCGAAAAGCATGAGCGGACGGCTGGTCGTTGATGCCGGGTGATAGTAGATCTTCATAGTATAGCCTCCTGGAATTATGAATCGCCGCTTTATTGACTTTGCATGCCCAGCGGTCTGGCGCAAATATTAGCGCATTTTGATCTGACCCGAGAGTCAGAGTGTCAGGCTGAGTGTCAGGCAAGGTCGGCCTGGCGTCCCGCGATCCATCGGCTTAGCCGGGCGCGTCGTACTGTTCCGACCCCAGGCGCTCGCGGCCGCGGGGCGCGGCGAAATCGAGCGCAGGCCCCATAGGCACCACACCGTTGGGATTGATGCGAGGGTACAGCTCGCGCGTGTAAGCCCAAAGATTGTCGTAGTCCACAAGCCGCCGCAGGTTACACTTGAAATGCCCGTAGTGCACCGCGTCAAAACGCACCAGCGTCGTAAACAGCCGCCAGTCCGCGTCAGGCGATATCCTGCCAGATACCTTTGACCAGCATGCCCATCGGGTCCTCCCGCTTATGCGCTTTTCTTGGCGTCGAGGCTGAAGCCGCCGGGACCGAACGCGAACAGGCCCAGCATGCCGCCCATGATCGACAGGTTCTTGAGCAGCTGGATCATCTGCTGCTGCGCCGCGGCCGGATCCAGCCCGGCCGGATTGTGGAACACCAGCGTCACCGGTATCAGGAACAGGAAGATCACCGCCGCGGCCCAGCGCGCTTTCCAGCCTATCGCGATCAGCAAACCGCCGCCCAGTTCGACCAGAATGGTGAGCGGTAGCAATATATCGACCATGGGCATGTCCTTGCTCGCCATATAGCCCGCCGTGCCGGCATAGCCACCGATTTTGCCGTAGCCCGAGATGATAAATATCAGCGCCAGCAGGATACGGCCAGCCAGGGCCGCGGAGTTTTGCAAATTCGTGTTCATGTGTTCTTCCTTTCAGTGTTTTTGCTCAAACCAAATCGAACAGGATCACTTCAGCCTGCTCGCCTTTTTCCAGCGCCAACTCGGCCACGCCGCTCGCCTTGAGCGCATCGCCTGCTTCGAGAAGCTGACCATTCACCGTCAGCTTGCCGCGCGCCACATGCACGTAGGCTTTGCGCGCGGGCGCGAGCTTGTGGCTGATGCGCTCCGCGCCGTCGAGCAGCGCCGCGTACACCGACGCGTCCTGATGGATCAGCACCGAGCCTTCGCGCGCATCGCTGGAGGCGATCAGGCGCAGGCGGCCGCGCTTGGACGCAGCGTCGAAATGCTTTTGCTCGTAGCTCGGCCGGATGCCGGTGACATTGGGTTCGATCCAGATCTGCAGGAAGTGCGTGGCGCCATCCTTGGAATGGTTATATTCGGAGTGCAGCACCCCCTTGCCGGCGCTCATGCGCTGCACGTCCCCGGGGATGATGCTCGAGCCGTTGCCCATATTGTCTTCGTGCGCGAGCGCGCCTTCGAGCACGTAACTGATGATTTCCATGTCGCGGTGGCCATGGGTGCCGAAGCCGCTGCCTGCGAGGATGCGGTCCTCGTTGATCACGCGCAGGCTGCCGAATCCCATGTGCTCGGGATCGTGATACCCGGCGAAGGAAAACGTATGGAAAGACTTCAGCCAACCGTGGTCGGCATAACCGCGTTCATTGCTCTTGCGTAGCTGTAACATGGCTACCTCCTGTCCGTTAGTTCTAATGCGCTGAACCAGTTGTCTAGATAGTAGACTTGCGTGAATTGCAATGAAAGCGGATAATTTTGACACAATACTTCAAATTAATTGAACATATGTCCCGGACATGAAACTGACCCTGGACGCATTGCAGGCGATGGACGCGATCGAGCGCCTGGGCAGCTTTGCCGCCGCCGCGGCCGAGCTGCACCGCGTGCCCTCGGCGCTGACCTATACGGTGCAGAAACTCGAGCAGGATCTGGACGTTTTGCTGTTCGACCGCAGCGGCCACCGGGCGCGACTCACGCCGGCAGGACAGGAACTGATGCAGGAAGGCCGGGCTTTGCTGCGCGCCGCCGGGGAACTCGAATGCCGCGTAAAGCGCGTCGCCACCGGCTGGGAGACGGAATTCCGCATTGCGCTCGACATCATGATCCCGGCGCAGCAGATGTTCCCCCTGATCGCGGCGTTCTACGCCGAACAATCCGGCACCCGCATACGTCTGGCGCACGAAGTGCTCGCCGGCACCTGGGATGCGCTCGCGTCGGGGCGGGCGGAACTGGCCTTGGGCGTGTCGGGCGAAGTGCCGGCGGGCGGCGGTTACGCCATACGCATGCTGGGCTACAAAGATTTCGTGTTCGCCGTCGCCCCTGCCCATCCGCTGGCCGCGCTGCCCGAACCGCTCAAGCACGAACAGATACTCGCCCACCGCGCGGTCGCCATCGGCGACAGCTCGCGCAATCTGCCGCCTCGCTCGATTGGCCTGTTGACCGGCCAGGACGTGCTTACCGTCCCGGACCTGGACTCCAAAGTGGCGGCGCAGGTGGCGGGCCTGGGCTGCGGCTATCTGCCCGCGCACGCCGCCGCGCCGCTGATCAAGGCGAGGCGCCTGGTGGTCAGAGCGGTGGAGGAAGTCACACCCGTGGGCAATCTCTACTACGCCTGGCGTTCGCGCGAGAAAGGCAA
>CAKKSJ010000330.1 GCA_919902965.1 Burkholderiales bacterium | reverse complement strand
CTCGTGATGCCTGGCTGGGAATCCAGTTTGGCGGATTGCATGAGCAGCGCGCAGTAGCTTGCCGGCGCTTAGTGCGGCGATCCATACTCGATGAAGATCAAGGATTTACGAGCCCAGTATTGCGGGTTTGCACCGCGTTTTAGGGGTGGATTTGCATCCTCTCGCGTTCATTGCTATGATTACATCAATCATATGAATTGAGGTGGCAACCATGATCCGCGAAGCCCCGGCCATGACGGTCCGGCAAAACCTGGGAGAATTGCTCAACGAGGTCCAGTACCGGCAAGGAAAGGTGTTGATTACCAAAGCCGGAAAGCCTGTGGCAGCTCTGGTCGATATTGCGATGTTCACGCGCTTGCGCAAGCTCGACGAAGAGTTCGACCGGATGCGCGCTGAATTCGCACAGGCGTTCGCAGGCATGGGGGAAACGGCTGTCGAAGCGCTCGTCGACGAGGCGATAAAGGATGTGCGCACGCGGCGCGGGAAGAAGTGAAGCTTGTATTAGATACGAACGTCCTCATTTCGGGCCTGATGTTCCCCGATGGAATACCGGGACGCATCGTCGCAGCATGGCTAGAAGCGCGCTTCGAGGTAGCGCTTTCACTCGATCAGCTTGCCGAAATCGGCCGCGTTCTCGAATATCCGAAAATCCGCCGCAAGCTCGGTTGGAACAGTCAGCATATCGAGCTATTCATTAAGCAGTTATATATCCGATCCGAGGTGGTCGAACTCGGTCCGATATTAGTCGAAGTTCCCCGAGATCCTCGCGACGCACCGATTCTGGCGACACTCGAAGCTACCAACGCGGATGTCCTGGTGACGGGAGACGGCGATTTGCTTGCGCTGCGCGAAATCTACCCGATCGAGACGCCTGCCGAGTTTATCCGCCGCCTCTGATCTGCAATAAGCTCGAAAATTCCGGTCGTTCACGCTATTTTCTAATCCTAAATATTAGAACCAGGCCAAACGGCCGATTGTCTTGCGATATTTTTCTTGCTAGCCTGAACGCCTACAGTTTTGCCATGGAGTGGTAATTGGGGCGCCCATGTCGCTCGACATGCCTCTGGCAAGCGTGCACTTCGTCTGGGCTCTAGGCGCCATCAGCCGGCTCAAGCGTATTCCCTTTGCCGCGGAACTCCTGACACAACAATTCCCGCCGCCGCATTCAGCCGCCACCTTGCTCGAGGCCGCCGCAGCACTGGGCTTAGTCGCGCAGCGACAGGCTCGCGCCACGAACGAAATCCCGAGCCTGCCGCTCCCCTGTGTGGCTGTGCTCAAGCCGGCGGGCGATGAATGCGCGGGAGATGGCGCGGCACATAGCGGACAAAACCAGGGCGAGAACAAGCCTACACATGCCTTGGCGATCGTCGTCAAGGCCGATGGCGAGAGCATTGTGATGCTCGAGCCGGGTGCGGCAAGCGGAATAAGGCTCGCCGCCGCCGATTTCGACAAGCGCTATGCGGGGGAACTGATACTTTTTGCACCTCAGTCAAAGCCGCTGGCCGACGCGGATGCGGCTGCCGGGCGCAAGGAATCCTTCGGCTTCTCCTGGTTCATCCCGGAGTTGCTCAAACACAAGAGGATTTGGCGCGACGTCCTGCTCGCGTCCCTCGCAATCCAACTCATTGCGCTTGCTACCCCTCTATTTACGCAGGTCATTTTGGACAAAGTTGTGGTCCATCAGGCCCTAAATACGCTGACGGTCATCGGCATCGCGCTCGCCATGTTCCTGGTATTCAACGCCGGCATGAGCTGGATTCGGCAGTATTTGGTCTTGCACACGGGCACACGTGTCGATGCGGTGCTGGGCACCCAGGTATTCGATCATTTGCTCAAACTGCCGCCGCGCTACTACGACTACCGGCCCACCGGCGTGGTCGTAGCACGGCTGCACGGCGTCGAGACCATACGCGAGTTCGTTTCCGGCGCCGCGGTCACCCTATTGCTCGACCTGCCCTTCCTGCTGATATTTCTGGCCGTGATGTTCTATTACAGCTGGATCCTGTCGCTGATCACGCTCGCGATCCTCGCTGCCATCATGCTGCTGAGCCTCGCCGTGGTGCCGCTGATCCGCAAGCGCGTGAACGAACAGTTTCTGTTGGGCGCGCGCAACCAGGCTTTTGTCACCGAGTACATTGCCGGCATGGAGACGGTGAAATCGCTGCAAATGGAGCCGCAACTCAAAGGGCGCTACGGCGACTATTTGTCGAGCTACCTGCGCGCAAGCTTTAACACCCGCCAGCTTTCCAATACCTACAATGCCGCCGCCACCACGCTGGAACAACTGCTCACTCTGCTGATCCTGATCGTCGGCGCGTCCATCGTGATGAAAAACGAGGGCTTCACCATCGGCATGCTGGTCGCGTTTCAGATGTTTGCCGGACGCATGTCGCAGCCGCTGCTGCGCCTGGTGGGTCTGTGGCAGGAATTCCAGCAATCGGCAATCGCCGTCAAGCGCCTGGGCGACATCATGAATGCGCCGCCTGAGCCTTACTCGATCGTTCCGGCGCGCGACGCTGCCGGGGCGGGCGCGATAGAAATCTGCGACCTGAGCTTTCGCTACGGCGACCAGCTGCCTTACCTGTACCGGCACTTGAACGCCGCATTGCATCCCGGCGCCTGCGTTGCCCTGATGGGTCCTTCGGGCAGCGGCAAGAGCACGCTGGCCAAACTGCTGCAAGGCTTCTACCTGCCCACCGAAGGCCAGATCAGGATAGACGGGCGCGACATCCGCTATCTCGCGGCGAATGAACTGCGCAACTACTTCGGCGTGGTGCCGCAGGAGACCGTGCTGTTCTCGGGCAGCATTTACGACAATCTCATCATCGCCAATCCCAACGCCAGCTTCGACCAGATGATCCAGGCCTGCAGGTGGGCGGAAATCCACGACACCGTCGAGCAGCTGCCCGAAGGCTATCAGACGCAGATCGGCGAGCATGGCGCCGGTCTGTCGGGCGGGCAGAAACAGCGCCTCGCCATCGCGCGGGCCCTGCTCAAGCGGCCCAGGATCCTCATTTTCGACGAAGCTGCCAGCAACCTGGACCGTCCGACTGCGGAACAGTTCGCGCGCACCATCAACCAGCTCAAGGGAAAGGTGACGCTGCTCTACATCACGCATCAACTGCCGCAGGGGTTGGAGGTGGATGAGGTGGTGGCGCTGGGAAGGGACGAGGCGTAGATG
>CAKKSJ010000329.1:15796-17814 GCA_919902965.1 Burkholderiales bacterium | reverse complement strand
CTTAGAATGCTGGACTAATGTCTGATTTAACCCACAGAGGAGAAGCAATGCATACCATCGCACGCATATTCGCAGTCTTGCTCAGCGCATTGGCGCTGGCCGGCGCTTTCGTCGCACCCGCTGCGGCGCAGACCCTGAAGATCATGATTCCGGCCAATCCCGGCGGTGGCTGGGACCAGACCGGCCGTAATCTTGCCGCGGCTATGCAAAGCGCGGGGCTGGTGAAGTCGGTGCAGTTCGAAAACAAGGGCGGCGCAGCCGGCACCATCGGACTGGCCCAGTTCGTGAACGCCTCCAAGGGCGACCCGAATGTGCTGATGATTGGCGGCATGGTGATGATAGGCGGCATTCACCTGAGCAACTCGCCGGTGAATCTGAGCATGGTGACGCCGATTGCGCGGCTGACGAGCGAATACGAAGTGCTGGTGGTGCCGGCGAATTCGCCGTTCAAGACCATGGCGGACCTGGTCAAGGCGTTCAAGGCGGACCCGGGCAAGGTGTCCTGGGGTGGCGGTTCGGCCGGCGGCACGGACCACATCCTGGTCGGCCTGATCGCTAAGGCCACGGGCGCGGATTCGACCAAAATCAATTATGTGCCGTTCAAGGGCGGCGGCGAGGCGATCGCTGCGATCGTCGGCGGCCATGTCACCGCGGGTGTGTCGGGTCTGGGCGAGTTCTCCGAACAGATCAAGGGCGGCCGCATGCGCGCATTGGCGATTTCCTCGGCGCAGCGCGAGGAGGGCATAGCGACGCTGAAGGAGCAGGGCATAGACGTCGAACTCGGCAACTGGCGCGGCGTGTTCGGCGCGCCCGGCATCAGCACGGCGCAGCGCGACGCCCTGGTCAAACTGGTGCATGACGCGACGCTTACACCCGCATGGAAGGCGACGCTGGAGAAACTCGGCTGGACCGGGGTGTTTCTCGGCGGCGATCAGTACCAGGCCTTCCTGGTGGAAGACACCAAGCGCATCGCGGCGATCATAGACTCGCTCGGCATCAAGAAGAAGTGAGCGAGTCTGAGAAGTGAGCGAGTCTGCCGCGCCGCGGCGTTCAATCGCCGAGGCGGTGCTGTCGGTCGGCGTACTGCTGCTCGGTATTGCCACGGCGGTCGGCACTTCGATGTTGCCCTCGGAGGGCGGCTACGCGCGCATCGGTCCGAACGTCATGCCGGGCGTGGCCGCCACGGGTCTGATCCTGCTGGGGATCTGGCTGTTGTACGAGGTCGCAAGCGGCGGCTGGCGCACTATGCCGCCGCAGGATGCAGAGGCGCGCGGCGAACACGTTTTTCATCGGGCCGCGTTCGTCTGGGTGAGTATCGGGCTATTCGCCCACATGGCGTTAATCGACACAGGCGGCTTCGTGCTTGCGGGCGCGACCTTATTCGCTTGTGTCGCGCGCGGCTTCGGCAGCCCGCGCTTTGCGCGTGATCTTGCCATCGGCTTCATCATGGCCCTGGCGGTGTTCATGTTTTTCGTTCTGCTGCTGACGGTGAGTCTGCCCGCCGGCTGGCTGGCGCCCTTGTTTCGCCTCGCCGGAATCGAATAATTGGGCGATACCCTGCAGGCGCTGCTGCACGGCTTCGAGGTCGCGCTATTGCCGATGAATCTGCTGTGGGGCGCGATCGGCGTGACCCTGGGCACGGCGGTCGGCGTACTGCCCGGCGTCGGGCCGGCGCTGACCGTGGCAATGCTGTTGCCGCTCACCGTCAAGCTGAGCCCGGTCGGCGCGCTGATCATGTTTGCCGGGATCTACTACGGCGCGATGTTCGGCGGTTCCACTACCACCATCCTGCTCAACACGCCGGGCGAGTCGGCCTCGATTGCGACCGCGCTGGAGGGCAACAAAATGGCCAAGCGCGGCCGTGCCGGCCCGGCGCTGGCGACCAGCGCCCTTGGTTCCTTCGTCGCCGGTACCATCGCCACGCTGCTGGTCACCTTGCTCGCGCCACTGGTGGTCGAAATCGCGCTCAAGTTCGGACCGGCCGAGTACTTCGCGCTGATGGTGTTCGCGTTCACCAC
>CAKKSJ010000329.1:13986-15696 GCA_919902965.1 Burkholderiales bacterium | reverse complement strand
CGCTCAAGTTCGGACCGGCCGAGTACTTCGCGCTGATGGTGTTCGCGTTCACCACTGTGTCTGCGGTGCTTGGCGCCTCGACCGTGCGCGGCCTGACCAGCCTGTTCGTCGGCCTGCTGCTCGGCCTGGTGGGCATCGACGCTCAGACCGGCCAGCCGCGCTTCGCCTTCGGCGTACCGGAACTGCTCGACGGCATCGACGTGGTGGTGCTTGCGGTGGGCTTGTTTGCCGTGGGTGAGGCGCTATATGTCGGCGCCTACTCCAGCCGCATTCCGGGGATGATGGACAAAATCACCGGCTCGCTGTGGATGTCCAAATCGGACTGGAAGCGTTCCTGGCCGGCCTGGCTGCGCGCGACCGCGATCGGTTTTCCATTCGGCTCGATCCCGGCCGGCGGTGCGGAGATTCCGACCTTTCTCTCCTATGCGGTGGAGAAGAAACTGAGCAAGTACCCCGAAGAATTCGGCCATGGCGCGATCGAGGGCGTGGCCGGACCGGAGGCCGCGAACAATGCTTCGGTTACCGGGGCGCTGGTGCCGCTGCTGACGCTGGGCATCCCCACTTCGGCGACTGCGGCGATACTGCTCGCGGCATTCCAGAACTACGGTATTCAACCCGGACCGATGCTGTTCCAGATGCAGGGCGATCTGGTATGGGGCCTGATTGCCAGTCTTTATGTAGGCAATGTGATGCTGCTGATACTCAACCTGCCGATGATAGGCATCTGGGTCAAGGTGCTGACCATCCCGCAGCCCCTGCTCTATGGCGGCATCCTGGTATTCGCCACGCTCGGCGCCTACAGCCTGCACCAATCGGTCGTCGATCTGGCAACGCTGTACGTGTTCGGCCTGCTCGGCTTCGCCATGCGCCGCTGGGACATTCCGGTCGCCCCTGCAGTGATCGGGCTGATCCTCGGGCCGCTGGCCGAAACCCAGTTTCGCCGTGCCTTGTCTATCAGCCAGGGCGACCCGGGCGTGTTCTACCAGCATCCGATCTCGGCCGGCCTGTTCGCGCTCACCGCCTTGCTGATCGTCGTGCCCTGGGTGGTGCGGCGGCTAAGAAGGGCGCGCGCGGGGCGGTGATGGCCGGTGCGCGGCCTCGCGTCAATAGCGAGGCTAGTATTTCACCTTGATTCTGGCCAGTTCCTCCCGGCTTGTGCCGGGAACATCGCCGCGCGCGTTCCAGCGTTTCAGAGTCCAGGCGTCCGCTCCCACCCATTGCTTGAAGGTGTTCAGGTTCTTCTGGCGTTCTTCCTCGCTGCCGCCGAGGTACTGGTACATATTGCCCGGCTTGCCGTTCTTGACGTTCTTGCCGTCATCCAGCCGCCGCATGATAGCGCCGGTGTCGGGCCAGCCGATGTAGAAAATCAGGTCGGCGTAAGTGTCCATCCGCGGACCCTTCATCTCCGCGGTGTATTTGGCGGCGGCGCCCTTGAACTCGCCGAGGTAGGGCGAATTCTGGCCATGGCAGGCCGCGCATTTCTCCTGCCACAGCGGGCGGATTGTTTTGCGATAGCTCACGTCCTGTGCCTGCGCTGCAGCACAAATACCTGCCGTAAGCACGAGCGCAACAGCGGTTTTCACGATACGCGACATTTTTCTTCCTCCTTTGTCTATGTCGCCGGACAATTATCCGCGACAGAACACCCCGCTGCTCCATATTAGCACCTTGTCGGGATGCCCGGCATCGCCTTCACCCAGCCATCGGGGG
>CAKKSJ010000329.1:8087-13976 GCA_919902965.1 Burkholderiales bacterium | reverse complement strand
CACGATGGCGGAATTCGCGCTGCAAAGCTTGCGTTCGAAGTCCGCGACCGGACCATATCCGCTTGCATAGGTCCATTGCCTCATCCTAGCTGAAGCGCGCGAGCAGAAACATTATCGCGAGCACAGCGATCACCCACCACAAGGGCGTCGCAGGCGGCGCCGCCTCGACCAGGATTTCGGCGGCGGCCGGCGCCGGCGCGGCGATGTTCTGCTTGAATGCAGCGAAAAAATCATCCGCCATTTTTTTCGCCACGGCGTCGATCAGCCGTGAGCCCAACTGCGCGAGCTTGCCGCCTACCTGCGCCTTCACCGCATAGCTCAGGCGGGTGCCGGCGCCCGCGGCTGCGAGCGAAACCTTGGCCGTGCCTTTGCCGAAGCCCGCGGCGCCGCCCTGGCCGTCGAAGGAAAGCGAGTACGAATTCGGCGGATCCAGATCGGCGAGCAGCAGTTTGCCGCGAAACTTCGCCTTGACCGGACCGATCGCCGCAATTGTGACGACGCTGTACTCGGTGTCACTCAGCCTTTCCATCGATTCACAGCCGGTGATGCAGGACTTGAGCACCTGGGCATCGTTCAAGCCCTCCCAGACCCGGGTCTGCGCAGCGGGAATGATTTGTTCGCCGGTCATTTCCATTGTTTATCTTCTCCCATCGATCAGGCTGCGATTTCGCCGCGCCGCCGCTGCCACTTGCCGTGTTCCAGTTCGCGCGCGAGATCGACCAGGCTTTCGATGTTGTGCACCGGCAGGAAGGCGTCCACGTGCGGCAGCATCGCGCGCACCCCGGACGGGCGCGGCTGGAATCCCTCGTAGCGCAACAAGGGGTTGAGCCAGACGAGCTTGCGGCAGGACTTGTGCAGTCTCTCCATCTCGACGCCCAGGCCGGCGCCGATGTCGCGGTCGAGGCCGTCCGAGATCAGCAGCACCACGGCATTCTGACCGAGCAGGCGCCGCGACCACTTGCGGTTGAACTCCGCGAGGCAGACGCCGATGCGCGTGCCGCCGGCCCAGTCCTGGATCGCCGCCGTCACGCGGTTCATCGCGATATCGACGTCGCGATTGCGCAGGTGACGGGTGATGTTGGTGAGCCGCGTGCCGAACACCAGGGTGTGCACGCGGTCGCGATCGTTGGTGATGGCGTGCAGAAAATGCATGAACATGCGCGAGTAGCGGCTCATCGAGCCCGAAATATCGCACAACACCACCAGGGGCGGATGCCGGCTAATGCGCGAGCGGCGTCTAAGAGCGATGATCTGCGCCCCGCCGCGCAGGCTTGCGCGCAGTGTCGCGCGCAGGTCGATGCCCGCGCCGCGCGCGTCGGCGTGAAAGCGGCGTGTCCGCACTTCAGGTATGGGAAGGCGCAGGCGCGCGATCAGCTTTTTCGCCTGTGCCAGTTCGGCAGCGCTCATGGCCTCGAAATCGGCGTGCTGCAGCAGTTCGCTCTGGGAAGAAGCAGCGGGACCGGCATCGATGTCGATCTCCTGCTGCTGCGCTTCGCCTTGCTCCTGCCCGTGTTCGGGGTGCAGCGCTTCTGCCAGGCGCCGGCTCGCCTGGACCTGTCCGGCCGGGCCCGCACGGCTGTCGATAGGCGGCAGCAGGCTCATGATGCGCTCGAGCAACCGCGGGTCGCGCCAGAAAATGTGGAAGGCCTGATCGAACAATTCCTGCTGCTCGCGCTTGGACAGGAACACCGCGGCCAGCGTCCAGTAGAAATCCTCGCGCCGCGCTATGCCCGCGGTTTCCAGCGCCTGCAGCGCATCGATCACCCGGTCCGGACCGATGGGCAAACCGGCCGCGCGCAGTACGCGCGCGAAGTGCATGATGTTTTCAGCCAGTTTGCCTGCGGCCATCTGTGCTTACGCAGGCGGGGCCATCGTCGCGCTCATTTCTCCCGCCCGGCCTTCATGCGCGCGAGCAGGCTCCCGCGAGCGAGCAGCGACAGTCCCGCCGAGGCCACGACCTGCTGCTCCTTCGCATAGGCCTCGTGATTGCGTTCGATATCCTTCAGGCGGTAGACGTAGTTGACCATCATGCCGGCCGAGCGCGCCATGCCGGTCCTGGAGGTGTCGGCGAGCCAGTTGAGGCGTTCCATGCGCGCGCCGTTGCCCAGATGAAAGCGCGCCACCGCGTCGGCAGGTTCATTGCGGTGTTTGACGTGTTGCAGGTAGTAGGCGCATAGCCGCATCAATTCAGTGCGCACGCGCGCGCTCGGCGCCGCGCTCTCGAACCAGTCTGCAGCGGCCAGCACTTCGATCAGTTCGGCCAACTCGGCGTGCGTGGCGGCCCTTTCGCTGAGCCATTTACGGAATCCGGGAACAGGCGAGAGCGTGGCGAAAGTCTTGAGCCGCGGGAATTCGCGACCGAGATCCTCCGCCACTTGCTTGATCAGGAAATTGCCGAAAGAGATGCCGCGCAGGCCCTCCTGGCAGTTGGTGATGGAATAGAAAATGGCGGTGTCCGCGCCGCGAGGATCGACTACCGGCGAGTCGGGGTCGAGTAGCGGCTGCACCCGATCGCTCATGCCTTTGGTGAGCGCGACCTCGATGAAAATGATGGGCTCGTCGGGCAGGGCCGGATGGAAAAAAGCGAAGCAGCGGCGGTCGGACTCAAGCCGGCGGCGCAGGTCCTGCCAGCCCTGGATTTCGTGCACGGCCTCGTATTGCATGAGTTTTTCCAGCACCAGCGCGGGCGTGCGCCAGTCGACGCGCTGCAGCGAGAGGAAGCCGCGGTTGAACCATGAGCCGAGCAAGTGGACCAGGTCTGCATCAATGCCGGCCCAGTGTGCTTGCTCCCGCAGTTCGCGCAACAGCCGCCGTCGCATTTCGACCAGTGCGGCCGTTCCGCCCGTGGTCAGGTTGAGTCGCCGGAACAATTCCTGCCGCGGCGATTCGACCACGTGCTGCAGACGGATCAGGTGGGACTGCGAGTGATCCTCCCGGTAGGCGCTGGCGGCATCCTCAACTGCGTCCGGGTCCGGAGAAAATTCCTGCGCCAGCACATCGAAAAAAGCGCGCAGTGCCGGGCCGGCGAGCAGGCCGTAGGCTTCGAGGGCCTCGCGTGCCAGCGCTGCGCCAGAGGCTTCGCCGCGCTCGGACAGCAGGGCGTGGCACAGGGCCACGGTTTTGCGCGTATGCCGGTCCGGCTTGCTGCCGGTGGTAGCGGCGGGGGTGAACAATCGCTGGATGAATGCGGGAGATTTCATGAGCTCGCGCGCAAGGATCGCCTCAGGCCGACGCCAACTCTGCTTTGACCTCGGACAGCAGGCGTTCGGCCTCGCTGCCGCGTACGCGGCCGATATCGTCCTGATACTTGAGCAAGGCGCCGAGGGTGTCGTTGACCGTGTCCGGGTCGAGCGCAAGCTTGTCCAGCGCCACCAGCGCTTTGGTCCAGTCTATGGTTTCGGCGACGCCGGGAAGTTTGAATAAATCCAGCTTGCGCAGGCGCTGCACGAAAGCGACGATCTCGCGCGACAGTCTTTCCGCTGCGCCCGGCGCTTTGCGGCGCAGGATGTCGAGTTCGCGCGCAGCGTTCGGATAATCCACCCAGTGATACAGGCAGCGACGCTTGACCGCGTCGTGGATTTCGCGCGTGCGGTTGGATGTGATGATCACGATGGGCGGTTTGTCCGCCTTGATCGTTCCCAATTCCGGGATGCTCACCTGATATTCGGACAGCACTTCCAGCAGATAGGCCTCGAACGGCTCGTCGGTGCGGTCCAGTTCGTCGATCAGCAGCACCGGCGCCGCGCCGCTCCCGCTCGCTTCGAGCGCCTGCAGCAGCGGGCGCTTGATCAGGAATTCAGTGGAAAAAATGTCCTGCCCGAGCTTTTTGCGGGCCGCCTGGCCAGGGGCCTCGTGTATCTTGCCACCGGCTTCCGCCAGGCGAATTTCGATCATCTGGCGCGGGTAGTTCCATTCATATACCGCGGAGGAAACGTCCAGGCCTTCGTAACACTGCAGGCGCACCAGCCTGCGTTCCAGCGTGGTCGCGAGCACCTTCGCGATTTCGGTCTTGCCGACCCCGGCCTCGCCCTCGAGGAACAGCGGCCGCTCCATTTTCAGCGCGAGGAACAGTGCCGTGGCAAGGCTGCGCTCGGCCACGTAGTCGGCGCTCGCCAGCAGCGCCGCGGTGTCGTCTATAGACTTCGGCAAAGTGACCATAAGGCTCAGGGCGAGGGTGCTTGCGGGCTAGTGCGCATAGGCGGATTTTATACCCATGCGCCACAACGATTCAGGCCAAATTGGCCGCCTCGCCGCGGCATCGGGCGGGGGCGCAGCGCATGCGGGGCGCAAATCCACCGGAGTATTGCGCTATCGCAAATCGCTTGCGCGCGCGGCGGGCTATTCTGCGAGTAGTCTGTAGACAAGGAATTCGACATGAGCGAAGACATCCACGGCTACGAAACCCCCGGCTGCGCCTATTGCCCGAGCACGGTGCGCGCCTGCCGCCAGGGCGAAGGCGAAAAACGCGGCCCCGCCTACTGCCCGTCCAAAGTCGATCCCGAAGGTATTGCCGGCGCCTGGGAGCCCTATCGCGACGAGTTCACGCTGCGCGTCGCGCACGTCTCGGCGGTGGTCGAGAGCGAAGGCTACTGCAAATGGACGCGGGTGGAGGAGATCTGCCAGTTTGCGAAGAAGATGGGCTTTACCAAAGTGGGTATCGCCATGTGCATCAGCTTCGTCGATCTCGCGCGCGTGTTCAGCGCGATCCTCGAGAGCCACGGTTTCGAGGTGACCTCGATCGCGTGCAAGAACGGCGGCGTGCCGAAGGAGAATATCGGCGTCAAGGACGAGGAGAAAATCCGGCCGGGAAACTTCGAGGCGATGTGCAACCCGGTGTCGCAGGCCGAACTGCTCAACCGCGCCGGCTGCGAGCTCGACGTGATCATGGGCCTGTGCGTGGGCCACGACAGCCTGTTCATCCGCCATGCTAAGGGGCTGGTCACGAACCTCGTGGTCAAGGACCGCGTGCTCGCGCACAATCCGGTGGGCGCGCTGCACCTGGCCGACTCTTATTTCAGGCGCGTCTGGGGACCGAACAAGCCGGAAAAACTGCCGAGCAAGCCGGCGCGCAGCAAGAGCAAGGCGAAAGCGCGCGACCCCGCATAAAACGCTCATTCCTAGGCCGGAGGCCGAGGAATCCGCTTCTTGCGCGTTGAACGGTCTCCGGACGCAACAGCGTTTGCGTACGAATTCGGGTCAAGCAGCCTTTCTCGCCTTCGCTTCGGCAGGCTGTACGCTCAGGCGCAATCCCGTCGCGCCGAGTATGGCCGCGAGGCTGTGCAATTGCGGATTCCCGCCCTTCGATAAGGTGCGGTACAGCGCCTCGCGGTTGAGCCCGGTCCTGCGCGCGATCTCCGACACGCCTCCGCGCGACTCCGCAACATTGCGAAGCGCCTGCAGCAGCCCAGCAGGGTCGCCTTCCTCCAGAACCGCTTCAATGTAGGCGGCGGCGTTCTCGGGGTCTTTCAGCCATTCGATAAAGCGCGGCCGGTCCGCAACGCTAGTCGGGGGGCTTGCCTTGCCTTTTCGCTCTTTCCTGGTGGTCATGCCAGTACTCCTTCGCTGTCTTGATGTCTGCCTGTTGCTTGCGCTTGTCGCCGCCGACCAAGAGAAGCACAAGGCTCTTGCCGGCCAGCGCGTAATAGACACGGTAGCCCGGACCCCAGTCGATTCTCAGCTCCCATACGCCTTCGCCGCAGGGCTCCGCGTCGCCAAAGAGGCCCCGCTCGACCCGGTCGAGGCGCGCCCGAACCCGCGCCTGCGCCTGCGCGTCGCGCAGTGCGTTGAACCATACGCCGAACGTGTCCACGCCGGCGGCAGTCAGGTAGCGCCGAATCTCGTAGGTCATAGTAGCTTATAAACAACAGTTCCGCCAGCCAAACCGGAGGC
>CAKKSJ010000329.1:0-7987 GCA_919902965.1 Burkholderiales bacterium | reverse complement strand
GCCAAACCGGAGGCTATCATGATCATGATCAGTCGCCTTCTCAGACTGAGCAAGCATTTCCTTCTGCAGCTCCCGCAGCGAGTACCTAGGGTCAGAGACGAATTAATTGCGGACTAATTCGTCTCTGACCCCGAAGTGCGCGCTGAACTGCTCAACCGTGCCGGCTGCGAGCTCGACGTGATCATGGGCCTGTGCGTGGGCCACGACAGCCTGTTCATCCGCCATGCTAAGGGGCTGGTCACGAACCTCGTGGTCAAGGACCGCGTGCTCGCGCACAATCCGGTGGGCGCGCTGCACCTGGCCGACTCTTATTTCAGGCGCGTCTGGGGACCGAACAAGCCGGAAAAACTGCCGAGCAAGCCTGCGCGGCGGCGCGGTAGCAAGAGCACGTAACAGGATTCGCGGTGTTACGGCCGACAGAGTGATCGCGCGGGGCATGTACCCGGTCGGCGGCGATGCGGCACGGGTCGCGTGCTCGCAGCTGCGGCTCGCGCGTGCGAGGATGCAGTATGGCTGGAGAATGGCTTGCAGAGCCGATCTTCAGCCTATCTGCTCCGTCCGGCCGGACATTCCGGCTGGGCCGCTGGCGTGGTTCGAGCCCCTGGCGGCGAGCCATCCAGGTACAGGTCTAGGCACTACAACGGCGGTAATCGCGGAGTAGCTTGACCCTTGCCGGCGCTCGAACGTCAATTTCGGGCCCGCGCGAACCCGGTCTTCAGGTCTATGGACAAAGCTACCACCCTGGCCTAGGCTAGGTATCCGTAGGCCCCCGTGTTACATAGACGGGCAAATAGTTTAGAAGGCCATTAATCTATGCTTTGGCCACACACCGGTAAGCCCTTTGTTCCCGACGTTGCGGAAAATGACTAGGCAACATGGTGCATGCTGCGAGCGATTGAATGGGGGCAGTGGCCGCTATTCTTAGCCCAGCCCGTTGCGCCCATAGCACTCATATTTATACCTTGGCTCCATGTTGTAGTCGGACTACTAATCGCCACTTGGTTATGGGCACCGCTGCGGTGCAAATTCGTAAGCCTGTATTGGGCCGAATTTGGCGTTCACTTCGTTGACATGAAATGGGCAGCATCGATTATCGCCGCAATATATCTCGCATATCACCAACGGTACCCCACGGCGGTTCTGGCAGGCCTGTGGCCAATAGTGACATTAGGACTTCAATCGCTTGTCCCAACGGCACCGATTGGCATACTGCAAGAGAAATTCGCGGCACGGCTGCTAGAACTTGCGACTTCACAAGAACCATCCTGATGGACACGGATAAGCCTGCTGAGGCACCACCGGCATTCTCAGTGTTCAACTATTGCGTTTGTTTTCTAGACATTCTTGGACAGCGCCATGCTCTTCGCGATCAAGGTCTTCTTCCATGGATCACCACAGAAGAGCAACGGTTAACATTTGTCGATGAGGTACTGAAGAAGACCATTCGTCCGATAACACGACTCCAGACGCAGACGAACCAATTTGTGGAGACGTTCCTCAAACGGAGTGACTCACAAACACGACAATCTCTTCCCCCGGACCTCCGTGAAGAGTGGGACAAAGTGCAGGAAAAGCAACTCTGCGTACAGTATTGGTCGGATGGATTGGTTGCGTTTAGCTGTTTAGGTAACAAGGAAGCGCCTGTTCAGATAAATGGCGCTTTCGCGCTTATTGGTATGGCGGGCTCTCTTTGCTTGATGAATCTCGGTCACCAATTTCGTAACCCGATCCGTGGTGGAATTGAGATAGCGTGGGGCACTGAACTTAGGCCGGGCGAACTCTACGGCCCAGCCATAGCAAGATCGTACGAGCTGGAAAGCGAAGTTGCCCAATATCCGCGAATTGCGGTGGGCGCAAGAATGATTGAGTTTTTGAAGGCCGTCGATGCTCTTCCGCCGACGGATAAGCCATCTCGGTACAGCGCGACGATGGCCAAAATGTGTTTGCAAATGCTTCTAAGGGACCTCGACGGTCAATGGATAATTCATTACCTCGGGGACGCCTTTCGAGAGGCCGTATCGCGCCATGAGCACCTAGGTATGTATGAAGACGCCCTAAAATTTATCTCGGAAGAATATGTTCGTTTTCGCACCGCTGGAGATTCAAAGTTAGCTATGCGATATTTTCAGTTACTTTCATATTTCCAGCATCACCCACCAAAAGCGCCCCCGCACGCGGTAACGGATGTTGCATAGCAGGTACTCTCAACAACAGAGCCAATGCGCAGCTAAATCGCATCGCTGAACGTTCGCTTTTAGACCACAGGCTAATGCGACTGTGGCAGCCTCATCACCCAGCGGTGCCCAGATTTGCCCTGGTCGAGGAGGCATTCAGTGCCCGAATTCGCGCGGCTGTTCGCTTCGGCGCTCGCGGCGATGTCCGTGTCGCTCCCTGGATTGAGCTCAGCAACTTGACTCGCGTCCGCTGTCTGGTTAACATGACTAGAATTCTGGTCTATTGGGGCACTGCGCGATGAAAACCCTTTCCCTTTCGGAAGCCAAAGCGACGCTGAGCGGTCTGGTCGAGGCGGTCGAGCGCCGCGACGAGGAGGTCGTCATCACCCGCAACGGCCGCCCGGCCGCGGTACTTGTCAGTCCCGACGAGTACGAAAGTTGGAAGGAGACGCTCGCCATCCGCTCCGACCGCGACCTGATGCGCGAGATCAAGACTGGGCTTACCGCCCTTAAGGCGCGCAACGCGCACCTCTACACGCTGGACGAATTGTTCGCGTAGAGACCATACGCGTGGCGAAGAAACCGGTCGCCCCGACTCGCCGCGTGCTGTATGCCCTGCGCGTGCCTGCGCATGTGGCGGATCTGATTCGCGGTCTGCACCCGCAGCTCAAACGCAAGCTGCGCGCGGCGATCGAAACTATCGCCGCCGCGCCGCGCGGTGGCAAGGCCCTGAAAGACGATCTTGCAGGACTTTGGAGCTTCCGGGTCGGCAAGTTCCGCATCGTCTACCGGATCGCTGCGGGCCGTTGCGTCGAACTGGTCGCGTGTGGACCGCGTGAGCGGATTTACGAGGAAACGTATCGCCTGATCATGCGCCGGAAGTAGCACGGCGTGTCGGTCGTGTTTGCCTGATTATCGCTTTACGTTCTGCAGATGCAATCCGCGAGGCGGCAGCAAGAAAATGCTCGGCTGCGAACCTCGCGCAGCGGCCTTAGGCGGCTTCCAGTACTGCCCGTTTGATTTTCTGCAGCGGACGCGATTTATTGCTCTGCCAAAGATCGTAATCGATCTGCATCCGCAGCCAGGTTTCAGCACTGCCGCCGTTCTCTGGTCCGAGCCATGCCTCGATGCGCCGCGCCAGATCGACCGAGATACCGGCCCGCTCGTTGAGTACGCGCGACAAGGCTACGCGCGACACGCCGAGTTGACGCGCCGCCTCGGTCACCGTCAGTCCGAGCGCCGGCAGCACGTCCTCGCGAAGAATAGATGCCGGGTGCGGCGGGTTATACATCTTTGCCATAGCAGTACCCCTCAGTGATAGTCCTCGTAATCCACCAGAACCGCGTCTTCGCCTTCGAATTCGAACGTCATGCGCCAGTTGCCGCTTACCGACACTGACCAGCGTCCGGTAGAGAGCGAATGCAGCTTCCATCCTGGAACATTCATGTCTTCCATTGCGCGCGCGGTATCCAGTTTCTTCAGTTGCCTCGATAGTCGCGCAGCATGGTGTGGCTGGATTCCCGCCTTCGATCCCGTCTCAAAAAAACGCCGCAGGCCGGCATGGCGAAAGCGCTTGATCATGGGCTAAGTGTATCCCCTATAGATACACGTTGCAAGCCTTGTTCGATGACCCGAACGCTAGCGTAACGAGCGTGGGTTGCGAACGAAACGCGCCGCCCGCGTCAGCCCGCGCTCAGCGTTTCGCGCCCGCGCCGAACCAGCGCCCGCGCAGCTGCCTGATGCCGGCGAGCAGCTTCCTGCCTAGGCTCGAATCGCTCAGCAGCGCAGACTTCTTCACCTGGTGCTGGCGCAGCAACTGCGGCGCTTCGCGGAAAGCCAGATAGCGCTCGAGCGCGGCCTCGACGTGCTGCTTCAGCAGTTTGACGTTCACCGGCTTGTTGAGGAAGCGGAACACCTGTGCTTCGTTGATCAGGCGGATCACCAATTCCGCATCCGCTGCATTGGTGAGGACGATGCTCAGTATCTGCGGATTTTCCTGCTTCAGCAGCTTCAGCATTGCGGTGGTGTCCTCGTGGCCCGCGTGGACATCGGTGAGCACCACCGCGATTTCCTGCGCCTGCATCGCCTCGAGCGCGACGTCCAGACTATTGGCGTAGACGACCGGGCAGCGGCCGCCGATCAACTCCTTCGCGACACGAAATATGTCCTGGTCGCTGTCGATCACCAGCATGCCCTGGCTCATGCTCTGCGGCAGCGCCGGCGGCGCAGTCTTGGTCTCGGCGAGTTCGAGCGCGATGGTCACCGCTTCGGCCACGGTCTGCTGCAGTTCCTGGTTGTCCCAGGGCTTGCTGATGAAGCGGTAGACCTGGCCGTCGTTGATCGAGCCGACTATCGAAGCGAGGTCGGAGTAGCCGGTGAGCAGTATGCGCACGCTCGCCGGGGAGATTTCGCGCGCCTGGCGCAGCAGTTCGACCCCGGGCATGATCGGCATGCGCTGGTCGCTGATGACCACGTGCATCTGGTATTTCTTCATGAATTCCAGCGCCTTGTTGCCGTCGGTGGTGGCGAACACGTGATAGCGCGAGCGGAACATGGATTTCAATGCGTTCAGAATGCGCTCTTCGTCGTCCACCACCAGCATGCGTGCCTTTTTCACGCTGCGATCCAGACTGATTGCGCCCCCGGCGCCCGCCCCCGGCGGGGCGGCGCTGTCGGCCGCATCCCGCGCCTCGACGCCGGCATTGATCAGCTGCGCCGCATCCAGCAGGCCCGGGCTCGGCGCGGCAGCGACCGGCACGGCGGCACCCTGGTCGACGCTGGCCGCGATCGCCTGCCGGAACGCGTCGGCGAATTCGCGCGCGTTCTGAAAGCGGTGCTCGGGTTTTTTCGCGAGTGCGCGCTGCAGCACCTGGTCCATCAGCTGCGACAGCGCGGCGTTGAGGCTGGATGGATCGGCGGGGCGCTGGTTCAGCACCTGCTGCATCACCGTCACGGTCGTGCCGAGGAAGGGCTTGACTCCGGTCAACAGGTCGTAGGCGATCACGCCGACCGCGTACAGATCGGTGGCAACGCCTATCGGCAGGCCGAGAAACTGCTCGGGCGCCATATAGTGCGGCGTGCCGAGCACGTCGCCATGCTGCGTCAGCTCGGAGGCTTCGGTATGCGCGATGCCGAAGTCGCTGATCTTGATGCCGCCGTCCTTGTTGATCATGATGTTCGACGGTTTCACGTCGCGATGCACCACGCCCGCCGCATGCGCGTGGCCCAGGCCGTCGAGCAACTGGCGGATGATTTCGCCGACTTCGCGCAGGTCGTAATTCGCATGTTGCTGCAGATGCTCGTGCAGTGTCCTGCCGTTCACGAGCTCCATCACGATGTAGGCGAGCGCGTCTTCCTCGCCGTAGTCGTAGATCTGCACGATGCCTGGATGGGCGAGCCGGCCGACCACCTGCGCTTCGTGGCGAAAGCGCGCGAGCAGATGCTGCAGTTCTTCCTCGTCGAGCGAGGATTTGGCGATGGTCTTGATTGCGACCGCGCGCGAAATCGCCGGATCGAAACCCTTGTAGACGGCACCCATGCCGCCGCGGCCGAGCACCTCCAGGATGTCGTATTTTCCGATTTTGGCCGGTTGCGTCACGGCGCGCGCGTCCTAGGCGTCAAGCCCGGCTTCGTCCGGCGGCTTAGCGGGCAGCCACAGCGTGAAGCGCGTGCCTTTGCCGGCTTCCGAGGCAACTTCCAGGCGCCCGCCGTGCTGCTGCACGATCTTGTAGGAAATCGAAAGCCCGAGTCCCGTGCCCTTGCCGATTTCCTTGGTGGTGAAAAAAGGATCGAAAATTTTCGGCAGCACCTCGGGCGCAATGCCCTTGCCGTTGTCGGCGACTTCGACCGCGACGCCGTCATTGTCAGGCCGCGTGGTGAGCGTGATCTCCCCGCCGGCCGGCGGCAGCGCCTGCGCCGCGTTGGTGATCAGGTTCAGGAACACCTGATTGATTTGCGAGGGCGCGCAGGTGATGGCCGGAATCTCGCCTAACAGCCGCGTTACCTTGACCTCCTTGAGCATATGCCGCGCCAGTCCGAGCGAACTCGTGAGGCCGTCGTTCAGATTGAAGCTGGCGACCTTGCTGCGGTCGAGGCGGCTGAAGTCCTTGAGGTTGCCGACGATTTCCGCCATTTCGCCGATGCCGTAGAGCCCGTCCCGGACCAGGCCGCCGAGTTCGGTCAGCACGCGCTCCTGCTTGAGTTTGGCGAGCAGCGCGGCCGTGTACGCATATTGCTTGTTCAGCGCATCGGGGTTGGATTTGCCGGTGCGCAGCAATGCCAGCAGTTTTTCGCTGTGTTCGACTGCGGCAAGGATCTGCGGCAGGCGGTCGTGGACGCTGCCCAGGCTGTTCTTGACATAGGCGAGCGGTGTATTGATCTCGTGCGCGACGCCGGCGACCATCTGGCCCAGCGAAGACATCTTCTCCGACTGGATCAGTTGCGCCTCGGATTCTTTCAGGTGGCGCAGCGCCTCCGACAGTTCGTGTGTGCGTTCGATGACGCGCCGTTCCAGACTTTCGTTTGCCCCCTTGAGCCGGACGCCGAGATAGCCGACGCCGATCAGCAGCGCCGCAGCGTAGGCGAGCAGGTACACCCGAAACAGCTCCTTCTCCTGCAGCGTCACTACGAGCTCGCGGTTGAAGGAGAACGTCATCCTGTCCAGGCGCGGACCGGACGAGAGTGAGGATACCTTGTTGAACAGATCCTCTTCCGCGGGTTTGCGCCTGAGCAGTTCCTGAATTGCGCCATCCATGGCGGCCGCCTGTTCGCGCGCCTGTTCGCCGGCATCGGCGGCGCGCTCCTGCACCTCGCGCGCGGCCATTTGCAGGCTCATGGGCGCCGCCGCCTTGCCGAGCCAATAGTACTGTTCCACCGCGGCGACCAGCTGAGTGACCGCCTGCGCCAGCTCTCTTTGGCGCGCGTCGGCGCTGGGTGGTGCGCCGAGCTGGCCGCCCAGCGCGGCGGCGCCGGAGAGCGTCGCGTGCAGTGCGATTTTGGCGGCCGCACTCTCGGCTTTGTACTTTTCCACCACATTGGCTTTTTCCAGAATCGCCTTGCCCAGTTCGCCCAGGCCTTCGCGCAGGGCGGCGCTGTCGGAGTTCGGCAGGAGGGCATTCAAGCTGGCCAGTGCTTTCCTCGCGGTCGCCGTGCGGCTGGGCGGCGCGAGCCGGTTCGGGTCGATCTCGGAGCGCTCGCGCAATACATCGATGTCCCAGCGGCTGTCGATTTCGCGCAGGGTGTCGAGTTGCGCCGCGATGTCATTGCGCTCGCGCAGATCGACTGCCTGCGTCTTGTCGTAAAGAAATACCAGCGCCGCGATCAGCACGAGCGCGACAAGGGCAATCATAAGATGGCGCAATGTATTCATGGTCTCGTCTTGGTTACCCAGATTTTGTTAATAACCGTGCAAGCGGATGACTGGCGCCTTCGGCACGACTGGCACCCGGCCACAAGCCCGGATGAGGGGCGGCCCGCCGCTACGCGCCGTAATGCTGCAGCCGCTCGATATAGCGCGCGATCAGATCGACCTCGAGATTGACGCGGCTGCCGGGCTTGAAATTCTTCAGGTTGGTCACGCTAAGCGTATGGGGTATCAGGTTGATCTCGAAGTCCCTGTCCTCGACGCGGTTGACAGTAAGGCTGACGCCGTTCACGGTAATCGAGCCTTTGCGCGCGATGTATTTGGCCAGCTCCTGCGGAGCGCGGATGATTAGCAGAAAGCTCTCGCCCGCCGGCTCGAAGCGCGTTACCTCGCCCACGCCGTCGACGTGGCCGGACATCAGGTGCCCGCCCAGACGGTCCGACAGGCGCAG
>CAKKSJ010000328.1 GCA_919902965.1 Burkholderiales bacterium | reverse complement strand
ATACACCACCAGGATTAAACCGAGCATGGCAACCGCGTACCGCGCCTATCCCGGCCAAGTTGCGCTTAGTGCCTAGGAAATTGAGGCCGGACTCCTTGTGCGTAGGCCATCAGTAAACTCACGCCAGGCCCCGAAGTTCGCGCAAGACCACTGAAAGCATGGCGATATCCGGTGACGCGGCAACTCGAATTTCTCCCATAAGCTGCTGGTAGCGATCGAACTGGAAAGCGCGGCGCCCTTGCCAGGCAGTTAGAAGTTGCGCCCTGTCCTTCTGTTGCGGACTTTCCCGCAGCACCTGGGCGGCCAGGTCGCGTGCCTGATTGGACAAATCATCACGCAATGCAGTTTTGGCCAGGCCCTGCCAGTGCGTTTTCACGTTCAGTTCTTCGATTTGATCGCCCAGCCAGTGCAGATTCAGAAGACCGCCGAGGGCAAAATAGACCTGCGCCACCATTTCGCCAGGCCGGCCAAGTTCGGTGGCGACTTCGACGATGTCCAGGGCGGAATACAGCTCTTCCAGTACGGCTATTCGCTGCGCCAGCGCCAGGGGTACACCGAGTTCGGCGTAATGCCGGATGAGTTCATCCAGCTTGGCCCGGTAGTTCGCCGCGATGGACTGGTAAAGATTGTCCGCAAGCAGGTCGACGCTGGAGCGGAAGTGTTCCCGGGTTTTGGCTAGGTCGCGCAGGTGATCCCGGTGGCGCAGAAACCATAGCGTACCGCGGTGGACCAGGCGCAGGCATTCCAGCACCATGGCCGTTTGGGTCGCATCGGCAATCTGGTTGTCCAGCGCCTCTATGGTTTGCCACAAGGGGACCAGTCCAAACACTTCCCGGGTAGCAATGTAGGCGCGCACGATGTCCGGTGCGGCCGCTCCCGTTTCCTGCTGCAAGCGATAGACAAAGCTCGGGCCCACCCGGTTGACCATGCTGTTGACGACATGCGTGGCGATAATCTCGCGCCGCAGGGGATGGCGCTGGATATGGTCCGGAAAGCGCGTGCGCAATAGCTGCGGAAAGTGTCGCTGCAGCGCCGTGCGGATATAGGGATCCTCGGGTACGTCGGATGCCAGCAGGGTATCGAACATTTCCATCTTGTTGTAGGCCAGCAGTACCGCCAGCTCCGGCGTGGTGAGTCCGATTCCGACGGCCTTGCGTTCGGCAACCCCCTCCTCGAATGGAAGGTACTCGATGCGCCGGTTGAGCCGGCCGAGCTTGGCGAGGTATTGCATATAGCGAGCCTGCGCGTCCAGCAGTTCCTGGGCGCGCGCATTCATCACCGATAAAAGCTGGGTCTGGAAATAGTTGTCGCGCAACACCAGCATGGCCACGTCGTCCGTCATCTCTGCCAGCAACTGGTTGCGCTGGTTTTCCGTCAGCAAGCCATCCTCGATGACGAGATTGAGCAATATCTTGATATTCACCTCGTGATCGGAGCAGTCGACGCCGGCCGAGTTGTCGATGGCGTCGGTGTTGATGCTCCCGCCTTTCAAGGCAAATTCGATCCGCCCCAGTTGCGTCAGACCGAGGTTCCCGCCCTCCGCGACCACGCGGCAGCGCAAGTCCGCGCCATTGACGCGAACCGCGTCGTTGGCCTTGTCGCCGACCTCGGCGTTCGATTCCTTGCTGCCTTTGACATAGGTGCCGATTCCGCCGTTGTAGAGCAGGTCCGCCGGGGCCAGCAGCAGCGCGCGGAACAATTCCTGCGGCGTCAGGTTCTCGGCTGCTATCCCCAATGCGGCGCGGGCCTGTGCCGACAGTCTGATCGACTTGGCGCTGCGCGCATAAACGCCGCCACCGGCGGATAGGAGTTTGCTGTCGTAGTCAGCCCAGGACGAGCGCGGCATTTTGAACAGGCGTTCGCGTTCCGCAAAGCTGGCGGCCGGGTCTGGGTCGGGATCGATGAAAATATGCCGGTGATCGGCCGCCGCGATCAATTTGATGTGCCTGGACAACAGCATGCCGTTACCGAACACATCACCCGACATGTCGCCTATCCCTACCACGGTGAAATCCTGCTCCTGGGTGTTGATCCGGCGCTCGCGGAAGTGCCGCTTTACCGACTCCCACACGCAGCGCGCGGTGATTGCCATTTTCTTGTGATCGTATCCAACCGAACCGCCCGAAGC
>CAKKSJ010000327.1 GCA_919902965.1 Burkholderiales bacterium | reverse complement strand
AAATCCGGCTCACGCGCGACATCTCCTTCAATGACGCGCAGGTGCTGTCCAAGGAGTCGGAGGAGCAACTGCTGTTCCGGGATATGCAAAGCGACATGGTGCAGCAGATCCTGCGCCGCCTCGCCGCCGCTCCCGCGAAACCGGTAGTTTTCGAAACCGGTCCAAAAGATGCAGCTGCGCGCTGAAGAACTGCAGCGGCATCTCGCGCGCAGCCTGGCGCCCCTGTACGTCATCCACGGCGACGAGCCGCTGCAGTCGCTGGAAGCGGCCGATGCGATTCGCGCCAAGGCGCGTGACGAAGGCTATGCCGAGCGCGAGGTCCTTGCCGTGGAGCGCAGCTTCGACTGGAGCCTGCTGGCGGCCAGCGGCGCCAATCTGTCGCTGTTCTCGCCGAAGAAACTGATCGAGTTGCGCATACCCGGCGGCAAACCCGGCACCGAGGGCGCGGCCGCGATCCTGCAGCATTGTTCGGCGAGCCTCGCAGACCTGCTCACCGTCGTGAGCCTGCCCAGGCTAGACCGCAGGTCCCAGGATACGGCCTGGTTCAAGGCGCTGACACGCAAGGGCGTGCTGATTAACACTTTCCAGGTCGAGCGCGCGCAATTGCCGCAGTGGATTGCCGGGCGTCTTGCGCGGCAGCAGCAAAATGCGGACCGCGAGACCCTGCAATTCCTCGCCGACAGCGTAGAGGGCAATCTGCTCGCCGCGCACCAGGAAATCCAGAAGCTGGGTCTGTTGTTTGCACCGGGCGAACTCGGCTTCGATGCGGTGTGCAGCGCCGTGCTCAATGTCGCGCGCTATGACGCGTTCAAGCTCAACGAGGCGATGCTCCTGGGCGACAGGGCGCGACTCGCGCGCATGCTCGACGGCTTGAAGAGCGAAGGCGAGGCCCCGCCCAAGATACTATGGGTTCTGGCCGAGGAGATACGGGCAGTGGCCAGGGTGCAGGCCGGCCTGGCGCAGGGCGAGGATTTGCAGCGGCTGTGCAGCAACAACCGTGTCTGGGGCGAGGTGCGCCAGCGCGGCGTAGTCGAAGCCGCGCGCCGGCTCACCTCGGCGGCGCTCGCGCAAGCGCTGCGCCACGCCGCGCGCATTGACCGCACCATCAAAGGCCTCGCGCGCGGCGATGTCTGGGACGAACTGCTGCAGTTGTGCCTGCGCTTTGCGCGCTAGCTCAGCGCCGCTTGCCAGCCCCGACAGCCGCGCGCGCCGCGAAACCGGCCGCATCGACGTCCAGTTTCAGTACCAGCCCACCCTCATCCGTCGACTGCAGTGTCGGCGCAGCAGCCCGCCTGTCGGATGGACTCTCATCGCTCGTACCGGCCGGTTGCTGCCACAGCGCGGTCGCGCCGACGCCGAGCGTAAATGCGACTGCTGCAAATGCCAGCGGACGGGAAATTTCGCGCAGTTTCGCAGCGACGAGCGCCCGCGCAAGCTGCCTGCGCTCACGCACAGTCTGGGCGCGCTTGACCGCGTCGGCGCGCCCATGTGCGGCAAGGGCGGCCGCCTCCGATTCCAGCCGTGCCCGCTCCGTGGCTGCAGCGAGCGCCGCTTCTTCGGCCAGCAGCTTGCCTTTCTCCGCCGCGGCGAACCGCTGCTCCGACTCGCGCAGCGCCCTGGCTTGCTGCTCGAGCTGGTGCTCGAGTGCCGCGCGCGCCTCAGCCTGTTCGCGTTCGCGTTGCAGCGCCGCTAGCCTGGCATCCAGCGCCTGCTGCGCTTCGGTTTCAGCGCTTGCCCGCGCCGCGGCCGCCTGCTCTGCCGCCAGTTCCGCAGCCGCGCGCGTTTCGGCAAACGAACGCAAGTCCCGTTCCTGTTCGACACGCCGCCGCGCCAATTCCTCAGCCTCGCGTTCCGCAGCTTCGCGCGCACGCGCCTGTCCGGCCGCAAGCTGTTCTTCGCGGGCGCGCTGTTCGGTTGCCGCGCGCGCTTCGGTTTCGTGCCCGGCGCGCTGCTGCGCGAGCGCTTGCGCGTGTTCTTCGGCAAGCAGCCGCGTTTGCGCCGCCGCTTGCAGGCGGCGCTCGTCTTCTGCGTGCGCGCGCGCGGCGTCGAGTGCAGCTGCGTCGGCTTTGGCTTTTTTTGCAGCCGCGCCAGCCAGTGCCCACTCGCGCGCCTCGCGTTCGCGTGTTGCGGCGCGCGCCTTTGCTTCGGCCTTGGCGCGCGCTTTCGCCGCTGCTTCAGCGCGCTGCTCCATGACAATCGCGTCTACGGCCTGCTGCCCTGCGCGCGCCTCGGTCGCGCTGCGTTCCTGCGCCCGCAGTGCGGCTTCCGCCTCCGCGCGCGCGCGCTCCGCGGCAGCAGAGGCCGCCGCAATTTCAGCCTGCTCGCGCTCGCGCGCAAGCGCTTCGGCTTTGCCTTCCGCCGCGGCGCGTGCGGAAGCGGTGTCGGCAAGCACGCGTTCCGCCGCTTCGCGTTCGCGGCTCGCCTGCAGCGCGTGCGCTTCCACCTCGGCCCGTTGTTTCGCCGTCTTTTCCGCACTCAGCGCCTGCGCAGTTCGCTGTCGCGCGTATTGCTGGGCCTGGGCCTCGGCGTTTGCGCGTTCCTCTGCCAGTTGCGCGGCCGCCGCGTCCGCCTTCATGCGGCTTGCCGCTGCCTCAACCGACTCCGCATCAGTTTCCGCGCGCCGCTGCGCCTGTTCGATCGCGAGCTCTTCCGCCCGCATCCGCTTCAGCGCCGCCTCTTCCTGTTCCCGTTCCGTCTGCGCGCGTGCCTGCGCAGCCTCGGCAAGGTTTGTCTCCGCGGCCTGGCGCCGTTGCGCCAGCGCCTCCGCGTCCCGTTCCGCGTGCGTTCCCATTTCTGCCGCCGCTTTGGCTTCAAGCTCCGCGGCCGCGCGCGCCTGCACTTCGGACAGGCGTTGCGCTTCGGCCTCCGCGTGCGCCCGCGCCGCCTGCTCCGCGGTTCGTTCTGCCTCGATGCGTGCTTGCGCAAGATCGCGCGCCTGGCTCTCGGCTGCGGCAAGCGCGGTCGCGCGCGCTTCTGCGTCGCGTTCGGCGACAAGCTTCGCTTCCGCTGCACGCCTGGCCTCGTCTTCGGCGCGCGCGCGGCCTGCCGTCGCCTCGGCCGCCTGTGCATCCGCCGCTGCGCGCCTGTGCGCCTGCGCAGTCGCCAGTTTATCCGCCTGCGCCCGCTCGAGCGCCGCTGCTTCGTGCTGCCTTTCCGCTTGCGCGCGCGCTTGCGCGGCATCGGCAAGCTTTGCTTCCGCCGACTGGCGTTGCTGCGCCAGCGCTACGGCTTCCTGCTCCACGCGCGCGCGCTGCTCCGCCGCTGCTGCGGCTTCGAGTTCCGCCGCCGCGCGCGCCTGCGCCGCTGACAGTCTCTGCGTTTCGGCCTCCGCGCCCGCGCGCGCCGCCTGTTCCGCCGCTCTTTCCGCCTCGATTCGTGCTTGCGCCAGGCTGCGCGCCTTGCTCTCGACCACCGCAAGTTCTGTTGCGCGCGTTTCGGCCGCGCGCGCGGCGGCAAGCTTTTCCTCCGCTGCCAGCTTGGCCCGGTCCTCGGCGCGCACACGGCTTGCCGTCGCCTCGGCCGCCTGCGCGTCCGTCTCGGCGCGCTTGCGCCCCTCATCGGCCGCATGCTTGTCGGCCTGCGCCTGCGCCTGCGCCGCGGCCTCCTGTTCGTGCTCCGCTTGCACGCGCGCTTGCGCGGCTTTGGCAAGCGCGCTCTCCGCTGCGCGGCGCTGCTGCGCCAGCGCTTCCGCTTCGCGCTGCGTGCGCGCGCTCAGATCGGCTGCTGCCTTGGCTTCGAGTTGCGCGGCCTCGCGTGCCTGCACTTCAGATAAATGCTGCGCTTCTGCGTCCGCGCGCGCGCGCGCCGCCTGTTCTGCCACTCGCTCAGCCTCGATTCGTTCTTGCGCAAGGCTGCGCGCGTTGTTTTCGGCGACAGCAAGCTCGGTCGCGCGTTCTGTGGCTTCGCGTTCTGCGGCGAGCAGCGCTTCGGCCGCCGCCTTGGCCTCCTGCTCCGCAAGCAAACGCCGCGCCGCCGCATCATTTGCGCGGACGGTCTCTTCACGCCGCCGCGCCATTTCTTCGAGTCCTACCTGGTTCAGAGCAGCGCGCCGCCGCGCTTCCGCCTCGGCCTGAACCTCGGCCTCGCGGCGCTCTTTTTCCTTCACCTGGGCCGCCTGCTCGGCGAAGATCCGCGCCTTCGCCTGCACCACGGCCTCTGCGTCCGCTTGTGCGCGCTGCTTCGCCGCGTCGCGCAAAGCGCGCTCAGCGTCCTCGCGCCGGCGCGCCTGATCGCGCGCCTCCTGTTCGAGCCGCGCCTTTTCGACGCCGGCCCTTGCCGAATCGCGCTCGAGAGCCACGCGTTTCTGCGATTCGACTTCGAAGTGCGCCAACAGTTTCCCGGCTCCGGCGGCCTGCGCCAGCGCACGCACTTCGTCCGGAGTAAACGTATCCTTCACCCACCGCTGCTGCTCGACTTCAGCGAGCCGCCTTTTAACTTCTGCCCAATACTGGTCATCCCCTGCAGGGCCCGTCTTCGCCGCGGCTTTGTCGGCGCCGGGCGCAAGCGCAGGCGACGACGGCATCGGTTCTTCCGCCGCACCTTCAACTGAATCGGCGCTCTTGGGGCGTCGCCCGCGCAGTTCGCCGCGTTTGCGCTCGGCGTTTTTCAGCCGGTCGAGCAGGCGGCTCATGCGAGGACCGATGCGCCTTCCGCGCGCACCGCGCAGTTGGTCACATTCTCGAGCTTGAGTATCGGTATCACCATGGGCAGCAATGTCGATCGAACGCTAAAGGAAAATCTGCCCGTACGCGGGCTCTTGTCATGGAACTGCCGGGAGTTGCGGCGCTTCGCACGAAGCAGATCATACTCGACCGCTATTTATCGGTTAATCAAAATTTTTGAGAGGTCCGCAGCCGTGATTTAGTTGACGGCGCGAGCTGTTGCGATGCAACATCACCTTAGAACTAAAAATTTGAAATGGCGCAGGATGCCGGCGTTCTTCTCCGCGAGCGGCGCCACCGATCCATTTGCGGCCAGGGGCGCGTGAGTAAAAGGGGTAGCTGATCGCGCATCGGGCTCTGATTCCAAGGTGTGGACATGAAATATTGCATAGTCGGTGCAGGTTCGATTGGCGGCTTCGTTGGAGCGAAGCTCGCGCTCGCCGGCGAGGATGTGACCCTGGTGGCGCGCGGCCCGAATCTGCAGGCGATCCGCGCCCAGGGCATGCGCGTGATCATGCACGATGGCACCGAACATGTCGCGCGCGATATCCGTGCCGCAGGAACACCGGCCGAAGCCGGCGCACACGACGTGGTCATTCTGGGACTGAAGGCGCATCAGGTGGCGGCCGTGGCCGGGGACATTGCCGCGCTGTGCCACAAGGACACCGTCATCATCCCGATGCAGAACGGCATCCCCTGGTGGTACTTCCAGCGCCATGGGGGTGAGTTCGACGGGCGCAGCGTGACCAGCGTTGACCCGGAGGGCGCGATTGCCGCGGCGGTGGATCCGCAGCGTCTGATCGGCTGCGTCGTCTATCCCGCCTGTGAGCTCGCCGCGCCCGGCGTGGTACGTCACATCGAGGGCGACCGTTTTCCGTTGGGGGAACTCGACGGATCGAGCACTGAACGCGTCAAAGCGATCGCGGAGACCTTTGCGCGCGCCGGCCTGAAGTCGCCCATCCTGGACAATATCCGCGCCGAGATCTGGCTCAAGCTCTGGGGCAATCTGACCTTCAACCCGATCAGCTCGCTCACGCATTCCACGCTGGTCGATATCTGCCAGTTCCCGCTCACGCGCGAGCTGGCCGCGGCGATGATGCGCGAAGCGCAGGCCGTGGCCAGCCGCCTCGGAATCACGTTTCGCGTCACTTTGGAAAAACGCATCGCCGGCGCCGAGCGCGTCGGCAAGCACAAGACTTCGATGTTGCAGGACGTCGAGGCCGGGCGCGACCCGGAGATCGATGCGCTCGTAGGCTCGGTGATCGAAGTCGGGCGCATCGTCGGCGAACCGACACCGCACATCGAGGCGGTGTTCGCGCTGGTTAAACTGCTCGCGCGCACCATGCGCGAAGAAAAAGTCTACATCCGCGCGCATCCGTTCATCGGCTAGGCGCCCATTTTCAGACGCAAAGGAATCCCACCCAAAATGGACATACGCTCGCTCATCCGAAAAATCCCCGATTACCCCAGTCCGGGTGACACCTACTACGACCTCACCACCCTGCTCGCGGACGGCCCCGGCTTCCACGCGGTGATCGATCTGCTCGCCGCGCGCTACGCACCGCTCGGGATCAGGAAATTCGCCTGCATGGAATGGCGCGGCTTTGTCATCGGCGCCGCGCTCGCCCACCGGCTAAATGCCGGCTTCGTGCCCATCCGCAAGCTGGGCAAGCTCCCGGGCGAGACCATCCGCCGCGAGCATGAATTCGGGCATACCTCAGAGCCGCTCGAAATGAGCGTGAACGTCATCGCGCCGGGAGAGGAGATAGTCCTGATCGACGACATGCTCGCAACCGGTGCGGTGAGCGAAGCCGCGGCCATGCTGATCGGCGACCTCGGCGGCAAAGTCACCGAGTGCTGCTTCATCCACGAACTGGCCACGCACGAAGGCCGCGCGCGGCTGGAAAAACGCGGGCTCAGCGTATTCACGCTCTGGTCGGATTAGGATGCCGTTTATGTCCGTTCTGATTATTGGCCTGATCGTCTTTCTGGGCGCGCACTCGACGCGCATCTTCGCCGAAGACTGGCGCACGGCACAGCGAAAGCGCCTCGGCGAAAACGCATGGAAAGGCATTTACTCCGTCGTGTCGATCATCGGCTTCAGCCTGATCGTCTGGGGCTTCGGCCTGGCGCGGCAGGAGCCGGTGCTGCTGTGGACCCCGCCGGCCGCCATGCGCCATATTGCGGCGCTGCTGACTTTGATCGCGTTCGTCCTGCTCGTCGCCACCTATGTGCCGCGCAATGCGATCAAGTCCCGCCTGCACCATCCGATGCTGCTCAGCGTGAAGCTTTGGGCGCTTGCACACCTGCTGGCGAACGGCAAGCTCGCCGATGTGCTGTTGTTCGGCGCGTTCCTCGCCTGGGCGGTGGCCTGTTTCATCGCGGCGCAAAAGCGCGACCGCGCCACGGGCGCGCAATATCCTGCCGGCGCCACCGGCGCCACGCTTGTCACCGTCGCCGCGGGCGCGGCGGTCTGGGCCGCGTTTGCGTTCTGGCTGCACGGCGTGTTGATCGGGGTGCGGCCATTCGGCTGAACCGCTGCAGCATCGTGACGCGCGCACCAACGCGCAAGCACTTACCCGTCAGAATCAAGCTGAAGCTTGTACGGTGAGCGCGCTATTCGCGCAGACGTATTGCCAGACTTTGTATCGACCGGCCGATCAGCCCCTGTGCATCGAAAATGCGCGCCTCGGCCAGGCCACCGCCGTTTGGCCCGAGCAGCGTGCGCGCATCGATGCAGATCCAGTCGCCCTGCGCCTTGCGCAGCAGGTTGATGCTGAGATCCGAGTTGACGAAAATATAGCGATGGAAATCGAGGATGGCGCTGATGCCGTTGCCCGAGTCTGCGGCAACGGCGACGCGCTCCAGCCCGCCCGGCGCCTCGCCCGCGACCAGCGCATGGCGCAGGCGGAACCAAACAGCAGACGGGCCGCGAAACGCCACGCCTCGCGCGACGCGGCCCTCGATCAGATCGTGGTAGCCGGTGGTCTTGCTCGCAAACAGAAACGGGGCCGGCGCCGACTGCCCGAGTGCGCGCGGCGCCTGCGGCAGCGGATGTCCCGGAAGATCCGCCGGGATGTCCAATCCGGCCTCGCGCTGCGCCACAGCGGTAAAGCGGGCGACTTCCTTGCCGCGGGCGCTCATGCGTGCGGAAAAATGCGCCACATTGCGCCCGGCATAATCAGTCTCTACCTCGATCGCGAGCTCGGCGATCGGTATCGGGCGCAACAGGTTGGCCGTCAACCGCGCAACGTGTGTGAGCCCCAGCGCCGCCGCCGCGCGTTCGACGCAGCGCGCGGCGAGCGCAATCGGCGGTCCGCCGTGCTGGTGGTCCGGATGCCAGGGGCCGCGCGTCAGATCGGTCGATAGATAGCTGCCGTTATCGAGCGCGACATAGGCGCCGGCCGGAACTGGCGACTGCGCATCGTCCGATGGAAGTGTGGACATCGACATTCAGATCAGCAATTCGCGCGTTGCGCCGCGCACGTACATTTTGCATTCGAGGCCGATCACCGGCGCGCGCGCTCTCTCGATTTCGAACCCGGCTTCGGCCGCCACCCCGCTCGGATACTGGAACTGGGCCTTGATATAGCGGTAGCCGCCTTCCCTGAATACGATCACCTCGGACATGGCCTTACTCCACAAAACATGGCCTTACTCCAAAACTAAACTTCCGCGAACCTAGCACGGCGACTCGCAAAGTGGCAACACGCGGCAATTGCCGCCCGGTA
>CAKKSJ010000326.1 GCA_919902965.1 Burkholderiales bacterium | reverse complement strand
TACCTTACCGCCAAAGAACGGTGTGCTTGCAAACGAGGAGGGGTCCATATACGTGATTTCCGTACGGATGAAAAGCACATCCGTACGGAAATCACGGTTATTGGTAAAAACAAAGTCAGCGTGGGGTTAATACCGCGCGGACGGTTTCTCGTCCGCGCAACGGCTCACCTCTGCAACAGTAGGTGCGCGATTTGAGTCGCGACATATAGTGCGACCCAGGCTATTTCTTCGTTGATTCGGCAGGTTTGACTGCTGCGGCAGCAGCCGGTGCGGGTGCAGCCACGATCTCGATCTTCGCCTTGGCCTTCAATTCGTCCAAGTGCTTCTTCAGGTTTTGCCCCTGCAGCTGCTGCATCAATGTGTCTTTGACCTGTTCCAGCGGCGGCACGCTTTTGGCCCGGATATCTTCCAGCAGTATTACGTGATAGCCGAATTGCGTCTTGACTGCTTGTTCACTGAATTTGCCTTTCGACAACGCGGCGACCGCCGCACCGAATTCCGGAACCATGCCTTGCGGATCGAACCAGCCTAGATCGCCGCCGTTGGCCTTGGAACCGCGGTCCTTGGATTTTACTTTGGCCAGCGCTTCAAATGCCTTCAGGTCCTTATTCAGCTTGGCGATAATTTCCTTGGCCTCTGCTTCCGTTTCCACCAGGATGTGCCGCGCCTTGTACTCGCTGCCACTCGCCTCTTTCTTGAGTCCTTCGTATCCGGCCTTCAATTCCTCGTCGCTGATGGCATGGTTCTTCAGGTATTCCTGTATGAACGCATCGATCAGGATGGATTGCCGGCTCAGTTCCAGCCGGTCCATTACTTCCGCTTTCTTGTCGAAACCGTTCTTGACCGCCTCTTGCGCGATGACGAGTTGCATCGCCAGCCGGTCTACGAATCCCTTGCGCGCTTCGGCGCTGGCTTCGCGGCCGAGATCGGTGCGTTGCTTGAGCATCATGTCGACGAAGCGCTCGCTGATGGGCACCCCGTTTACTGTGGCGGCGACAGCACCACCGGACGTGCCTGCCGCCGGTACGGAATCGTTGATACCGCACGCGCTCAGGGCCAGCAGCGTAGCCGCGCTGAGCAGCAGAATCCTGGACTTGATAAACATTTTTTGCGTATTCCTATTTGGGAGGTTGGCTGATTCGAGCAGCAGAGGATCAAAGCCACGCATTTTACCAGTTCGAGACTAGGTTTTACGCGGGAATCTACCACCGCTTGCATGTCCGACTATCTGCTTGTCACTGCAGGAGCACTCACGCTGCCGCTTGAGCCTTTATTGTCCGGTTTCCAGCCATCGCGCCATGTCGGCAGCGGCAGCGCAAACGGCGGTTCGCCGTTGTCTAAAAACCACGAATCCACGGCCCATCGCAGCAGGCTGTCGCGCTCCTCGATCACCGCGGTGGTATGCGGCCAGGTAAATGGCGTCCAGCGTGTGGCGCGGTCGCCGGCCTGATGCCAGCGCAACAAACCGTCTTTCTGCAGCATGCGCAAATAGATCGTGGTATTCGTCGATTCGTCGATGCAATCCATCTGCCCGGGCAGACCCCATCCAGCCCAATTGCCGCCCTTGTCGGTGGAAGTGCCGGTCATTGCGCCGACGATGGTCTCGAGCAGCGCAACGGCGCTTCTGATCTGTTCGCGCTCCTTCGCTGCGCTATCGGCCGATAGCGCGAACACCGAGCGCACCCGCTGCCATTGTTCCGTACTCAGCTTCACCCACGCGAGGCTCGCGCAGCCATGGTCGAAACAGATATTGAACTGCGCCGGATCCGGCTCCGTGATGATATCTTCGCGCACGAACACGTCGGCCTGGCAACTGAACGCGGCAGCTGCTCCGATGGCGAACGCCGCCAATTTTAGTGGTTTGATCACGCGCCAGGCAGTAGGGGTTCCGGGAGCATGGAATTTACCATCAAACCAGGCGAGTTTAGCCGGCACGCAATATCGACCTCTGACGCGACCGGTTCCGGCATTGCCAATCCTGCGGCGCTCGGTCTAGACTGGGTCATGCACGCAATGCCTATTCGCTCCGAACCTCCACCGGCCGGCAGCACCTACCCCGCGCTGGCGCGCGCCGCCGGTGGCTGATTTGCGCCTCGGCGTCGATCTGGGCGGCACCAAGATCGAGATCGCCGCCCTGGCGGCCGATGGCGCGGAAATTTTGCGCCGCCGCGTACCTACGCCTCGGGGCGACTACGCGGGCACGCTGGCGGCGATTGCCGGCCTGGTCGAACAGGCGGAGTCGGACCTGGGTCAACGCGGTTCCCTGGGCATCGGCATACCCGGAGCCGAATCACGCGTCAGCGGGCTGGTCAAGAACGCGAACTCGACCTGGCTGATCGGACGTCCGCTCAGAAATGATCTGCAAGAATTGTTGCGGCGCGAAGTTCGCCTCGCCAACGACGCCAATTGCTTCGCCCTCTCCGAGGCCACTGATGGCGCTGGCGCGGATTGCGAGGTGGTATTCGGCGTGATTCTTGGCACCGGCGTGGGCGGGGGCATCGTCGCGCACGGAAGAGTTCTCGCCGGCGCAAACGCGATCGCGGGAGAATGGGGCCATAACCGCTTGCCGGGTGACGAAGCCGAATGGCCTGCGTGCTACTGTGGCCGCAAAGGCTGCGTCGAGACCTTTCTTTCCGGCCCTGCCATGTGCCGCGACCATGTGCAATTCGGTGGCCTGAGCATGCATCCGGCCGAAATCGCCGCACAAGCCGCGGCCGGCAATGCAGCCTGCGCAGCCACCCTGCGCCGCTACGAGGCCAGACTTGCGCGCGCGCTTGCGGCAGTGATCAACATCCTCGATCCGGACGCCATCGTGCTCGGCGGCGGATTGTCCAAGCTCGACCGCCTGTATGCCAGCGTACCGAAGTTGTGGACGGCCGATGTATTCTCCGACAGCCTTGCCAGCCGCCTCCTGAAGAGCCGCCATGGCGACGCTTCCGGCGTGCGCGGTGCGGCCTGGCTATGGGATTAAGTTGCGCCCGCGGCGACACGCAGATCGAAACCGGCGAACCTCGAATCGCGACGCGAACTGCCGCAACACGAATTGCGGTACGAATTGCCGCATTGACTTTGCTTCGCCGTCGGACTACATTTTTGGCGGACACATGGTCGTCTTTTCCAGGAAGGCACAGAACCCATGCCGGACCGAAGCGCAACCCGCATTCTGATCATAGACGACGATCAGGAATTCGCCGGCATATTGCGCCTGCATCTCACCGCTGCCGGTTACATGGCAGAGGTGGCGGAAGATGCCATTGAAGGCGGCAAGGCAATGCTCGAGCAAACGCCGGATCTGGTCCTGTGCGACATAGGCATGCCCTTCTTGAATGGCCTCGAACTGGTCTCGCTGATGCAAGCCGATGCGAAGTCAGCCTCCATACCGGTGATTTTCATTTCCGGCCGCAGCGACAGCAGCGTCATGGCCAAGGCGGTGGAACTCGGCGCCGCGGATTTCCTGATCAAACCGATAACGCGCGACCAACTATTGCAGACGGTCAAAGCCTGTTTGCAGGACGGCGGGCGTAAAGCAGCGCCGCCCAATTACGGCTTTCCGCCCGTCGTCTGAATATCGTGTTCAAGAATATACTGGTACCCACCGACGGTTCCGATTTTTCCAACAAGGCAGTGGCGACGGCCGCGCGCCTTGCGCAATCGCTGCAAGCGAAACTCCTTCTGCTCCATATCCGATCCCCGATCGAGACGCCTCACCATGTCGAAGGCGGCGCTCTGAGCAATCTTGGCGGTGAAGTGGTGATGCAGGAGATTGAAGCCGAAGAACGGCAATTGCTTGACGCCGCCCTGGCAATTGCCGCGGCCGAGGGCGTCAAAGCCGAGACGGCTTTCGTTGCGGCATACGCGGTCCACGAAACCGTTATCCGCATTGCCGGCGAGCAGCACTGCGATCTGATCGTGATGGCCTCGCACGGCCGCCGCGGCATCTCCGGCCTGTTCATGGCCAGCGAAACGCAAAAAGTGCTTAACCACACGACGATACCGGTGCTGACTGTAAGATGATGTCTATGGCAGGCGCAGCTCGCGCCGGGGCCTGCACCGCGACAAGCAAACTAGCGCTTGCGCGCCACCACGCCCATCAATGCCGACATGCCGGCGTGCCCCTTGCCTTCATCGACCTGTTCCTCGTAGCTGCGTAGCTCGATGAGGTCCATGTCTTCCAGTGCCTGGCGGATCATCGGCTCGGTATAGAGATGATCCGCTTCCGGCGGGCCACCGGTGCCGAATTTCAATTGTTCCGGACGATAGCCCTGGAGGATCAGGAGCCCGCCCGGCTTCAGGGTCTGTTTGATCAGGGGAAACAGCCTCTCGCGTTCCGCCGGCCGCAGGAACTGGATAAAAATGGCGGCAAGCAAATCGTAAGCGGCGGGCTCCCAATTCCACGCGAACACCTCGGACACATTGAATCCAACGCGCACCCCGCGGCTCAAGGCGAGCCGTTCGGCTTTCGCGACGGCGGTGGGCGAGAAATCGAAGGCATCGACGCGCAGACCCTGTTCGGCCAGCCAGACGCTGTTGCGGCCTTCACCGTCGGCAAGCGAAAGCGCGCGGCTGCCCCTGGTGAGCAAGGCCGCTTTGGACGCCAAGTAGGCGTTTGGCCGTTCTCCGAACAAGTATTCGCCCACGCTGAAGCGCGCTTCCCAGCGCACCAGCGCCTGCTTCAGGTGGTGCGGTTCGGTCCGGCCGTTTTCTTGCTGTGTCATCGTGCCAACTCCTGAACGAAAACATGAATGCGCCAGCCTCGGCGATCTATCGGTGCGTGCCGGGGCATTGTATGGGATATCGACGGGCAACCCAAACCGCGGCAAACCTTGCGAACGGCAGTCAATAAGGCGATGATGCCGGCGTCAAGCCGCAGATCTGTCAGCCAGTCGCAAGAGTTCCTCCCGGACTATCACAAGCTGATGACTCATCCGTAATGCATGGACCGAACGGATCAGTTCGCTTTTGTCCAGTTGGGGCGCTCAAATTATGTTCGCAGGCAATATTTTCAATCTCGTTCCGAAGCATGCGGAATTCTGCACCACGATTGATCCACAGGCTTATCCACAGAATCTGTGGGTAATTCTGGGCGGCGAAAAATGCAATATGAGACCTTGACGGATTCACCCGCAGTCCGCCAACTGCTGAAAAAAGGAAACACAATGAACCTCTCCGAAGTGCTGCTGCATGCGCTCAAGGAACATGGTGCGCGCGAAATTTTCGGCATTCCCGGCGACTATGCGCTGCCCTTCTTCAAAGTCATCGAAGAGTCCGAAATTCTTCCGCTCTATACGCTGAGCCACGAACCTGCGGTGGGATTTGCCGCCGACGCGGCCGCGCGCATTCACGCGGGACTGGGCGTGGCGGCCGTAACCTACGGCGCCGGCGCGCTCAACATGGTCAATCCGATTGCCGCCGCGTTCGCCGAAAAATCGCCGGTCGTCGTTATTTCGGGCGCCCCGGGCAAGGGCGAGGCGCAGCGTGGCCTGTTGTTGCATCATCAGGCCAAGTCGCTCGACTCGCAATTGCGCATTTACGAGGAGATCACCTGCGCGCAGGCCTGCCTGACCGATGCGCGCACAGCCCCGGCCGAGATCGCGCGCGTGCTCCGAACCTGCATGGACTGCTCGCAGCCGGTCTATCTGGAACTGCCACGCGACATGGTGGGCGTTTCGTGCGAACCCGTGGTGCCCGCCGCGGAGCCGGCATTCGACGCCGAGGCGCTGGCCGCCTGCGCCGACGAAGTCCTTGCGCGCCTGCGCGCGGCGCGCTCGCCGGTGCTGATGATTGGTGTCGAAGTGCGCCGCTTCGGACTGGAGGATAAAGTTGCCGAACTCGCGCGCCGCCTGGGTTTGCCGGTGGTCACCAGCCTGCTCGGGCGCGGCCTGCTTTCCAACACGGACGCCCCGCTGCTCGGGACCTACATCGGTGTAGCCGGATTGCCTGCGATCACCCATCTCGTCGAGCACTCCGACGCGCTGTTCCTGCTCGGCGTGATCGTCTCTGACACCAATCTGGGTGTTTCCGCCAAGCACATCGACTTGCGCATGTCGATACAGGCGCTAGACCGGCAGGTGATTATCGGACACCACGTCTATCCCGGGATCCCGCTAGGGCCGCTGGTGGATGGCTTGCTCGAGCGCCTGCCCGCGCGAAAAGCGCCCGCTCCGCAGCATGAGGCCGCGATCTATCCTCGCGGTCTTCCGGTCGATGCAGCGCCTATCACTCCGCTGGGCATCGCTACCGCAATCAACGATTTGATGGACGCGCACGGCAAGATGCCAATTGCGACTGACATCGGCGACTGCATGTTTCTCGCGATGGATGTCGAGCACACCGCCCTGGTGGCACCGGGCTACTACGCGACCATGGGCTTCGGCGTTCCCGCCGGCCTTGGGCTGCAGGCGGCAACCGGGCAGCGGCCGCTGATCATCGTCGGCGATGGCGCGTTCCAGATGACAGGATGGGAACTGGGCAATTGCCTGCGCTACGGCTGGGATCCGATTGTGCTGCTGATCAACAATGCCAGTTGGGAGATGCTGCGCGCGTTCCAACCCGAGTCGGCATTCAACAACCTCGACGAGTGGCGCTTCGCCGAGGCGGCGGCCGCCCCGGAGGAGAAGGCGTACGCGTGCGCACCGGCGGTGAACTGGCCGATGCGCTGGCTGCCGCGCATAACCGGCGCGGACGGTTTCAGCTAATCGAAGCCATGGTTGCGCGCGGCGCGATGTCGCCGACACTCTCGCGCTTCGTCGAAGGCGTCAAGAGCAAGCGCGTCTAGCGAGAGTATTTTCCACGCCGCGCGCAGGCGCGGCTGCGATCACTGTTTCGCATGCGCCTTGATCCAATCGTCTGCGCGTTGCCTGGCCTGCACGATCTGCTCCGGCGTCATCAGGCGTTCCACGAAGATGCGGCTGCGCCGCGCTCTGTCTTCGCCGTTTGACTCGGCAATAGTCCACCACTTGTGCGCTTCGACGTAATCCATCGTAAGCGCTTCCTGCCCGGTTTCGTAAATTCGCCCAAGGTCGAATTGCGCCCTTGAATCCCCTGCTTCAGCCGCCTTCCGGTACCAGTCCACCGCCTGCTTGTAATTGCGCGCAACGCCCTGCCCGGTCTCGTGCATGAGCCCCAGCATGGATTGCGCACCAATATGTCCTTTCTCGCCCGCCTTGCGAAACCAGGATGCGGCCTGCGCAAAGTCCTGCGCCATGCCCTGCCCGGTCTGGTACATCCGGCCCAAATTGAACTGCGCCTCGATGGTTCCCTGGTCGGCTGCGCGCTGGTACCAGTTCACTGCCTGCCTATTGTCCTGAACGACGCCCTGTCCTCGCTCATAAAGCGAGCCCAGATTGGTCTGCGCGGCCGCATTGCCGCGCTCAGCCGCCCGCCGGTACCAGTCTGCCGCCTGTTTGAAGTCCACCGCGGTGCCCTGGCCTTTCTCATACAAGAAGCCCAAGGTAAATTGCGCCATCGCGTTGCCCTGCGCCGCGGCCTTTTGCCAGGATTGTCTCGCGTTCGCGAAATCCTTACTCCGATATGCATTTAACCCATCCTCGAAATCTCCAGCTAGCGCTGGCGCAACCGACAAAGTCAGGGCAATCAGAATTGCTGCCACCACCTGCATTTCACTCTCCATCTGATTCGGTTCCATTCAAAAGGATGCGTCCGCTCCTGCGCGCCCACGATCGCCGTTTCACGCGCTTTCTTTCGGATGCGGCTCGTTGCATGATCCCATATCAGCGCGTATCCGTCCCGCCGATCCAGCCGGCAGGCATGCCTGCGGCGACGCTCAACATACCCAGCGATCCGGCTTCGTAGCCATCCACCGCGAAAGCCATGGTCTCCCCCTCTGCCTGCAGCCCGGCAATATAAAGCAACGGCAGATAATGTTCCGGCGTCGGCACCGACAGGCGCGCATCCTCGCCCATGTGCTCAAAATCGACGAGTGTCTGGTGTTGACCCGAGGCCAGCGCGACGCGCACTTTCTCGTTGAACCGCAGCGCCCAGTCGTAGGCCGGTTCCCCGACGCGGTTTTGCATCAACCTGAGGTTGTGCACCACGTTTCCGCTACCGACGATGAGTACGCCCTCGGCGCGCATGGGCGCCAGGCGCCGGCCGAGTTCATAGTGAAACGAGCCGGGTTTGCCCGCATCCATGCTCAGTTGCACTACGGGCGTGTCCGCCTCAGGAAAAGCATGCCTCAGCACCGACCATGTGCCGTGGTCCAGCCCCCAGGATTTGTCCATCGCCACGGGCAGCGGAGCGAGCAGCTCGCGTACGCGCTCGGCCAGCGCAGGATCGCCGGGTGCGGGATATTGGATATCGAACAAGGCCTGCGGAAAACCGCCGAAATCGTGGATCGTCCGCGGTCTCGCCATCGCCGTCACCGCCGTACCTTTAGTAAACCAATGCGCGGAAATCGCGAGAATCACCTTGGGTCTTGGCACTGCGGCGCCGAGTCGTCGCCAGGCTTCGGTATATTGGTTGCGCGCAAGCGTGTTCATCGGGCTGCCGTGGCCAAAGAAAATGACCGGCATACGCGCGTCGCCGGTCCTGCTCATCCGCGCACCCCGCCTAGCGCTAGCGCGCGTGGACGCCGCCTGTCGCTAGAGTGATTTCCTGCAGGAAACTCAATAGGCCGGCGAGCAAGGATAGCATTGCGGCGATAAACATCAGCGCGATCAGTTGAGACGCCCAGACTCACATGCCAAAGCTGCCGCAAATTCACCCCCCCGGCTGCGCGCTTGCGAGGGCGCGGCGCTCGTGCGCGCGCCCGAGCGCAAGTGCAAGCAGCAACCAGCCGCCCGCCAGCGGCACGGTGGCAAGCGAGATGGTCGGCAGTTCCAGTCCCGCCCCGCGCAGCAGCGCGAACAGCCAGCCGCTGGCCGCGTCTGCACCGCGAAACACGACGATGTCGATCACGTTTTTCGCTTTGTATTTCTCTGCGCGGTCCAGCGACGTGAACAAGACTTCCCGGGCCGGATTCGAAACTGCAAAATTGGCGGTCCGCTGAATCGCCTGGAAAGCGATGACCACGAGCAACATGGGCGTGAACGCCAGCGCGAGAAAGCCGAGCGCAAATACCAGGGGAAGGACTGCAGCCGCGCTTCCGGCGCCGAAGCGCGCCATCAAGCGCCCGGTTGCAAATAACTGAACCAGAATGGTGAGGACTCCGATCGCCAGATCGATGCTCGCAAAAATACGCGTGCGCACCGCCGGATCATCAGAGGCGGCGGCAACGATGTTCGCCTGCTGGAAATAGAGGAAGGTACCCGCCAGCGACAGCAGGCTCACCCAAAGGGCGATCCCCGCCAGATAGGGGGAGCGCAGCACCATGGCGATGCCGGCAAGCCAGCCTCCGCCCAGTCCGGCCGCACCGCCTCCTGAATCCGCAGACTGCGCCCTCCCCGGCGTGCTCGCCTGCACTGGCTTCGCGGCCGCGCCAGGCGCTGCGACCGACTCCAGCCGCCGCGCGCACAGCACGGCCATTTCCAGGAACAGTGCCGCGACAATGAGCAGATTGACCGGGCCCAGCGGCAGCGCAAGTCCCACGGTCAGCGCAGGGCCGAGCAGCGCGCCTGCCGAGCCGCCGGCGGCGATGAAACCGAACAGCCGCTTGGCCTGCCCGCTCGCGAACAGGTCCGCCATAAACGACCAGAACACCGATACCGCGAACAGATTGAACACGCTGATCCAGACGAAGAACACGCGTGCGACCTGCACCTTGCCCAGGTCCAATGTGAGCAACAGCCAGAAGATCACAATATTGGCGGCGAAAAAATGATAGACCAGCGGGACAAAGCGCCGCCGCGGCAGGCGCGCGACCATCGCGCCGAATACGGGGACTGCGGCCAGCATCACGAAGAATGTTGCGGTGAACAGCCATTGCAGGTTGCGCACGCCGCCCGCGATTCCCATTTCGTCGCGCAGGGGCCGCAGCACGTAATAGCCGCAGAGCAGGCAGAAAAAATACGCAAACGACCAAGCCAGCGCCGGGCCCTCTCCGCGCCGCAGCACAACAACCCGACCGAGCCGGCTCTGAAAAAACCTACTGTTCACCGCAGGACAGCAGTGTTCATGTTATAAATCCCAAGTGCAAACCGACGCAATTGTAGGAGATAAGCACGCTTCTTTCCCGCTTGCAGCGGAATTTTAATCAAACTCCCAACCCTGGCAGGACCATGAATCTCTCAGCTGGCGCCAACTTGCAGAACGATATCGTCCGCGTGATTTCCCGTGAGGAGATGGCGGCGCTGCCGATCCGGCGCTATGAAGGCGAGGTCTGCCTGGTGAGAACGCCACTCGAATTCGAGCGCGCGCGAGCGGACTTGCTGCAGGAACAGGTAGTCGGTTTCGATACCGAGACGCGTCCTGCGTTCAGAAAGGGGGAAACTCACCTGCCCTGCCTGGTCCAGGCGGCCAGCGCGCGCCGGGTCTATTTGTTTCAGCTGCGTGAACCATAGGCCTTCCAGGCACTCGCGGAATTGCTGGCCAGCCCACGCGTTGTCAAGGTGGGTGTGGCCCTGGCGAACGATTTGCGCGCGCTCAAGCTGTTGTTTCCATTCAATGAGGAAAGCATTCTCGAATTGGGCGCTCTCGCCCGACGCTGTCATCTGCACCAGACCGGCGTGCGCAACCTCGCTGGAATTCTGCTCGGTGTACGGATACCCAAGGGCGCGCGCACTTCGAACTGGGCGGCTCCGCATTTGTCGGCCGCACAGATCACCTATGCGGCAACGGACGCGTGGATCTGCCGGGAATTGTTCCTGGAATTCCAGCGACGGGGTCTCACCGCAACCAGTACATTGACTGACGCCGCGCACGCGCCGCTGCGAAAAACAAGTTAATTTCCGTTATAATTCAACGCACTTGTTCTGAATGCTTCGAACAAGGCGTGGTACGTCCCCAATGAGACAGCCTCAGCATCCACGGCGCGATGCGCGCCGCAAAACAGCTGTCTTTGCGTGCAAGGGAATGGGGTGGCTGATGGGACTCGAACCCACGACGACCGGAATCACAATCCGGGACTCTACCAACTGAGCTACAGCCACCATTGAACA